>NZ_JAKJEW010000023.1:0-75988 GCF_022705245.1 Candidatus Skiveiella danica
GGTTGACGTAATAGCCGTCGTGCAGTTCGCGGGCGGCGCGCGCCGCCATCTGGTCTTGTGTCCACGCCATGATTACACCCCCGCCTTTTCTGTGATGGTCCGTTTTTCAATGCGTTTTTCGGGATTCGGGTTGTGCACGATGCGGTGCACATAGATGCCCGGCAGGTGCACCTGGTCCGGCACCATGGCGCCGGTCTCGACGATTTCCTCCACTTCCACCACGCAGATGCGCCCGGCCATTGCAACGGCCGGGTTGAAATTGCGCGCCGTCAGGCGGAACTGCAGGTTGCCCGACTTGTCAGCCCGGTGCGCCTTGACCAGCGACACCGCCGGCACCAGGGAGCGCTCCATGACGTAGGTCTTGCCGTCGAACTCGCGCAGCTCCTTGCCTTCGGCCACCAGCGTGCCGACACCGGTGCGGGTGAAGAAGGCCGGAATGCCGGCGCCGCCGGCGCGCAGCTTCTCGGCCAGCGTGCCCTGGGGCGTGAATTCCAGCTCCAGCTCGCCGGCCAGGTATTGGCGCTCGAACTCCTTGTTCTCGCCGACGTAGGACGAGATCATCTTCTTGATCTGGCGTGTCTCCAGCAACTTGCCCAGGCCGAAACCATCGACGCCGGCGTTGTTGGAAATGACAGTGAGGTTCTTCACGCCACTGTCGCGCAGCGCGTCGATCAGCGCCTCGGGGATGCCGCACAGGCCGAAGCCGCCGACCGCCATGAGCTGGCCGTCGGCCACGATGCCCTTGAGGGCCGCGGCGGCGGAAGGATAGAGCTTGTTCACACAGGTCTCCTGAAATGGGGAAAGCTGAACGATACTACGTAACTCAGTACGTAGTATTTCGTAATGGCCAACCCCCAACCCGATCGCATCGCCGTGACCCACGACATCGACTACCAGCTGGCCTTCGACCTGGCCCCGATCGGCCTCGTGCTCTCGCGCAACCGCACCATGGTGAACTGCAACCGCCGGGTCTGCGAGATGTTCGGCGCGACCCGCGAACAGCTCATCGGGCAGTCCTTCCAGATCCTGTACCCCAGTGCTGACGAATACGAACGCACCGGCGCGCGCATCGCGCCGCTGCTCAACCGCGACGGCACCTATTCCGACGACAGGCTCATGAAGCGGCTCGATGGCCGCTTCCGCGGCGAGATCTTCTGGTGTCATGTGACCGGCCGCGCGCTGAACCGCGACGCCCCGCACGAGGCCGGCATCTGGAGCTTCGAGGACCTGAGCTCACGCCGGCCGGTCAAGGCTGAGTTGACCGCCCGCGAGCGCGAGGTGGCCGCGCACGTCATGGACGGCCTGACGGCCAAGGAAATCGGCAAGGCGCTGGCGATCAGCCACCGCACCGTGGAAATCTACCGCGCTCGCCTGATGCGCAAGTACCAGGCCAGCACCACGGCCGACCTGGTGCACAAACTGATGGGCGGTTAAAAAGGTCCTATTTTCATAGCATTCCATGACCGTTCGACGCTGGTCCGGTGCCCAAAAGCCCCTGAACATCGCCTCAGCGGCCACCGAAATCGGCTTTCAGCGCGTGACCGGCGCGTCCACCACCTCGGCGGCGGTGCGGAAGGCCTCGACCGCGGTGGGCAGACCGCAGTAGATGCTCGCGTGCAGCAGCACCTCCTGGAGTTCCTGCGGCGTCGCGCCGTTGTTCAGCGCGCCGCGCACATGGCCCTTGAGCTCGTGCTGCTTGCCCAAGGCGATGAGCATGGCCACGGTGATCAGGCTGCGGGTTTTCAGGTCCAGGCCCGGACGCTGCCAGACGTCGCCCCAGGCGTTGCGTGTGATGTATTGCTGGATGGGTGCGGTGAACTCGGTGGCGCCGCCGAAGGCGCGGGCCACGAAGTCTTCGCCCATCACCTGCTTGCGGGTGGCCAGGCCTTTGTCGAATTGGGAATCCATTGTGTGAAGCTCCTGCAAAATCAGGCTGGCATCATGCATGAATCATTCCAGAGGAGACCCCTATGACCCGCTACCCCGCCCCCGAACTGAACGACCTGCCCGACGACATCAAGGCCAAAGTGCTGGAAGTGCAGGAGAAAGCCGGCTTTGTGCCGAACGTCTTTCTGGGCTTTGCCCGCCGCCCAGCCGAATGGCGCGCCTTCTTTGCCTACCACGACGCGCTGATGGTGCCGGAGTCCGTCGGGCGCACCAGTGGCCTGAGCAAGGGCGAGCGCGAGATGATCGTGACCACCACCAGTGCGGCCAACAACTGCCTGTACTGTGTGGTGGCGCACGGCGCCATCCTGCGCATCTACGAAAAGAAGCCGCTCGTGGCCGACCAGGTGGCGGTGAACTACCGCAAGGCCGAGATCCCGCCGCGCCAGCGCGCGATGCTGGACTTCGCGATGAAGGTCTGCCAGCACTCGGATCAGATCAATGACGCCGATTTCGAGGCGCTTCACGCCCATGGCTTTGACGACGAGGACATCTGGGACATCGCGGCCATCACCGCCTTCTTCGGCCTGTCCAACCGCATGGCCAGTTTCAGCGGCATGATGCCCAATCCCGAGTTCTACCTCATGGGCCGGATGCCGAAGGCCAAGGCCTGACTACTTTTCTGATAGCAATCAGTGACCTTTCGACGCTGGGAAGGAGCTGATTTCCCTCAACTTCGGGTGGGCGGGGCCGCCGGTGCCGTTCCTGTGGCCGTTTTTACCCGAGCAGTCCGGCGGGGTCCACGAATTCGTAGCCCAGGTCGTGTGCCACGGCTTCGTAGGTCACCTGGCCTTGGCACACGTTCAGGCCGTGCAGCAGGTGCGGGTTGTCCTTCAGCGCCTGCTTCCAGCCCTTTTCGGCCAGCGCCAGCGCATGCCCGATCGTGGCGTTGTTGAGCGCAAAGGTCGAGGTGCGCGCCACCGCGCCTGGCATGTTGGCCACGCAGTAGTGCACCACGCCGTCCACCATGTAGACGGGCTCGGCATGGGTCGTCGCGTGCGAGGTCTCGAAACAGCCGCCCTGGTCGATGGCCACGTCCACCAGCACCGCACCCTTCTTCATGCGCGCCACGTGCGCGCGGGTCACCAGCTTGGGCGCCGCCGCACCGGGCACCAGCACGCCGCCGACCACCAGGTCGGCGTCCAGCACGGCCTCTTCGATAGCGGACGCCGTCGAATAAATCGTGCTGATGCGGTTGCCGAACACCAGGTCCAGCTGGCGCAGGCGGTCCACGTTCTTGTCCAGCACGGTCACGCGCGCGCCCAGGCCCACCGCCATCTGCAGCGCATTGGTGCCGACCACGCCGGCACCAATGATGGCCACGTGCCCGGGCTGCACGCCGGGCACGCCGCCCAGCAGCAGGCCGCGCCCGCCATGGGCTTTTTCCAGATAGGTGGCGCCGGCCTGCACGGCCATGCGCCCGGCCACTTCGCTCATCGGTGCCAGCAGCGGAAGGCCGCCGCCGGCCCCGGTGATGGTTTCGTAGGCGATGCAGATGGCACCGGACTTGACCAGCGCCTTCGTCTGCTCGGGGTCCGGCGCCAGGTGCAGGTAGGTGTAGAGGATTTGCCCAGGCCGCAACATCGCGCACTCCACGGGCTGCGGCTCCTTGACTTTCACGATCATCTCGGCGCGCGCAAAGATCTCGGCGGCTGTGGCCACCATCTCGGCACCGGCGGCCACGTACTGCGCATCGGTCAGGTCGATCGCGGTACCGGCATCGTTTTGCACAAGCACCTGATGGCCATGGGCCGTGAGCTCGCGCACGCTGGCCGGCGTCAGGCCGACACGGTATTCATGGTTCTTGATTTCCTTGGGGACGCCGATGAGCATGATTGCCTCCTGTGAATGGATGAGGCGGATTGTGGCGGCGACGACTCCTCTTGAGAAGCAATGTTAATTTTATTGCAAGTTCATAAGAATAATGAATAGTTTCCAATGACCTGCCGGGCTTCGGCGGTCCAGGCGGTCCTGCTCATTCCTGCACCAGCTGGCGGACCCAGTCCGGCAGCGGCACGGCCTTCTGCTTCGGAAAATCGACCCAGATCGTGGTGGCCCCTCCGGCGACCCAGATCGCACCGGGGGCATCGGCCCGTTCGATCGTGGCCCAGGTCTCGAACGTGGTGCGCGCCGGATCGCTGGCATACATGCGCACCAGCAGGTCGCCCGGGAACTCCAGCTGCTTGTAGAAATTGCAGAACGCGTTGACGATCACCGGCCCTTCGCCCAGGGGATCCATCCTGCAACCGATGGATCGGAACCACTCGATGCGGATGATTTCCAGGTAGCGGAAATAGGTGGTGTTGTTGACATGGTTCATGGCATCCATGTCACCCCAGCGGATCGGGATGCTCATCTCGAAAACCTGTTTCTTGATGGCGGGAATTTCAAATTTCATCGATGGGCCCTGATCGAAAAAAGAATACCAAGGGTGAAGAGCACGGCGGCCGCAAGCTGCGCAAAGCCCGGCCAGTGGCCGTCCAGCACAAACGAATACACCAGCGCGAAGACCGTCTCGCTGACGATCAGCTGCCCGCACAGGCTGGCGGAAAGCCGCTGGCTGGCCACGTTCCAGAGGATGGTGGCCAGCCACGCCGAGCCCAGCCCGGTGGCCACGCACACCGCCGCCGATTGCGCAAAGCCAGGGTGTCGAACCAGCACTGACGCCGGCGTGCCCAGGGCCAGCCACATCAGCAGCGCGCCCGTGCCGGTGGCCACGCCGAGCCAGTTGGCCCAGTCCGTGGCGGAGACCTCGGGATGGCGGTGCAGCCAGGCCGAGTTCAGCAGCGCAAAGGCCGTCCAGCACGCCATGGCCAGGACGGCCCACGCTACGCCACGCATGAAGTCGGGTACAGCGCCTGTCGCGTCCATTGAAGGCGCCTGCGACGTCGCGTCCATCATCAAGGCCAGACCGGCAGCCGTCAGCACCAGACCCGGCAACAGTGCCGGCCAGCGAAGACCTGCCGGCTTGCCCAGCACCATGACCCACAGCGGAATGGTGCCGATGATGAGTGTCGGGACCTCGGTGCCGGCATCGCGGATCGCCAGCACCAGGAACCAGTAATAACCTGTGAAACCCAGCACGCTCAGGACCACGGCCCAGCCCATCTGGGCCAGCGTGGGCCGCCGCCGGCGGCCCGGCAAGGCCAGGAGCACCAACGTCGACGCCAGCCCATAGGCCATGAACCGCCCCGCGGCGAGGTCGAGTGATGACAGGCCCGGCGTCATGCGCGGTGCCACGAAAACCAGCCCCCACAGCGCGCCCGCCAGCAGGCCCGCAACAATGCCCCAACTCATGCCGGCATGGACCCCACCCGGCACCTCGGCGCGCCCCCGGGCCCGCGCGCGAGCCTCACGCCTCAGACCCCAAATCCATCGTCGGCCGCAATGACCGCGCCATTGATGAAGTGGCTCTGGTCGCTGGCCAGCATCAGCACCAGGCCATCCAGGTCCTGCGGCTGCCCCACACGCTTGCGCGGCAGCATCTGGATCAGTTTCTGCCCCTGCTCGGTCTGCCAGTGGTGGTGGTTGATCTCAGTGTCGATGTAGCCGGGGCAGATCGCGTTGACATTGATGCCGAAGCGGCCCCACTCCAGCGCCATGGCCTTGGTCATCTGCACCACCGCGGCCTTGCTCATGCAATAGACGCCGATTTGCGGCAGCACCTTCAGGCCAGCCATCGAGGCGATGTTGATGATGCGCCCGCCCGTGAAACTGCCGGGCGCCGCACCACGGGAACGGGCCAGCATGCGCTTGCCCACTTCCTGCGCCACGAAGAAGGCGCCGCGCACGTTGGTGTTGAACACGAAGTCGTAGTCGTCCTCCGCCACGTCCTGGATGCGCTGCGTGGTGCTGACACCGGAGTTGTTGACCAGGATGTCGATCGATCCCATTTCGGTCTCGGCATGCGCCACCGCGGATTTGATGGAATCGTTGTCGGTCACGTCGAGCTCGATCACATGGGCGTCGCCGCCCGCGCCCTCGATCTCTGCGCGCAGTTCCTTGAGCTTTTCCAGTCGCCGGCTGGCCAGGACGACGCCCGCACCGGCGGCAGCCAGCGTGCGCGCAAACTGGGCGCCGAGGCCCCCGGAGGCCCCGGTGATGAAGGCCACGCGGCCGGAGAGATCGATGCTGTATGCCATTGAGGGAACCTCCACTAAAAACGAAGAGAACGATCGTTCGATTGTGCCTGTGAACGGCATAAAATCAGTCGCCCAACCGACAGACACATGCACCTGTTGTGGGGCACGATACCGCCCATGTTCAACCGAGACATCCCATGACAAACCAGGAAATACTGGCCCAGTTCGGCCCGCGCGAAGCAATGGAATACGACGTGGTCGTGGTCGGCGGCGGTCCCGGCGGCCTGGCCACCGCGATTCGCCTGAAGCAGCTGGCGGCAGCGAAAGGCACCGAAATTTCGGTCGTCGTGCTGGAGAAGGGCTCCGAGCCTGGGGCGCACACGCTGTCCGGCGCAATCATGGACCCGATCGCCCTCAACGAACTTTTTCCGAACTGGAAGGAACTCGGCGCACCGCTGAACCAGCCCGTCACCGGCGACATCTTCCTGATGACCAGCGAGACCGGCGCGACCCGCACGCCCAACATGCTCCTGCCGGCATGCTTCCACAACCACGGCAACTACATCGTCAGCCTGGGTGCAGTGGTGCGCTGGATGGCCCAGCAGGCAGAGAACCTCGGCGTCGAGATTTTTCCTGGCTTCGCGGCGGCAGAGGTGCTCTACCACGACGATGGCTCCGTCAAGGGCGTGGCCACCGGAAACCTGGGCATCGGAAAGGATGGCGAACCCACCGAGAACTTCCAGCTGGGCATGGAACTGCATGCCAAGTACACCATCTTCGCCGAAGGTTCGCGCGGCCACCTGGGCAAACAACTGATCGCCAACTTCAAGCTCGACGCCGGCTGCGATCCGCAGAGCTACGGCATCGGCATCAAGGAACTCTGGGAGATCGATCCGGCGCGCCACACCCCGGGCCTGGTCGTGCACACGGCCGGCTGGCCGCTGGAGGAAGACACCTACGGCGGCTCGTTCATGTACCACATGGAAAACAACCAGGTCGTGGTGGGCTTCGTGGTCGGCCTCGACTACAAGAACCCCTGGCTCAGCCCGTTCGAGGAGTTTCAGCGCTACAAGACCCACCCGAACATCCGCTGGTACTTCGAGGGTGACAAAGGTGCCAAACCCGCCAAGCGCATTTCCTACGGTGCGCGGGCCATCACGGCCGGCGGCCTGCTGTCCCTGCCCAAGACGGTGTTCCCAGGCGGGGCGCTGGTCGGCTGCGATGCCGGTTACCTCAATGCCAGCCGCATCAAAGGTGCGCACGCCGCCATCAAGACCGGCATGTTGGCCGCCGAAGCGGCCTTCGACGCGTTGGCGAGCGGTCGCCAGCATGACGAGCTGACGGCCTATCCGGAGGCCTTCAACGAATCGTGGCTGCATACCGAACTCAACAAGGCACGCAACTTCAAACAGTGGTTCAAGAAGGGCCGTACGGTCGGCACGCTGATGACCGGCATCGAGCAATTCGTGCTCAAAGGCAACATCCCCTGGACGATCCACCGCGACAAGCCCGACCACGTCTACCTGAAGCCGGCCGCCGAGTGCAGGCCCATCGACTATCCGAAGCCCGACGGCGTCCTGACCTTCGACCGGCTCTCCAGCGTCTTCATCAGCAACACCAACCACGAAGAGAACCAGCCCGCCCACCTGACGCTCAAGGACGCCACGGTCCCGGTCAACGTGAACCTGGCCAAGTTCGCCGGACCCGAGGGTCGCTACTGCCCGGCGGGCGTGTACGAATTCGTGCCCGACGAATCCAAGGGCGGCAGCGCCCAACGCCTGCAGATCAACGCCCAGAACTGCGTGCACTGCAAGACCTGCGATATCAAGGACCCGACGCAGAACATCGTCTGGGTCTCGCCCGAAGGCGGTGGCGGCCCGAACTACGCCGGCATGTAGGCGGCCACGTCATCTTGATCTGAAAGGGGCCAACCGGCCCCTTTTTTCATGGCCCCTGTCGATCCTGCGACGACCCCCGGCGATGCACGCACGTTACAGTTCACGCTTCCCCTGGAGGTCAATCCATGAACATCGTGATCACCGGTGGCGCCGGTTTTCTGGGCGCGCGTCTGGCGCGCACCCTGCTCGCCCAAGGCCCGCTGGCGCTGGCGGGCGCAGCACCGCAGCCCATTTCCCGCATCACCCTGGTCGACCGGGCCCAGCCGCCGGCCGACTTGCTGGCCGACTCGCGCGTCGCCACCGTCGTGGGCGACCTGAACGACCTGCTGCGACCGGGACCGTCCGGAACGATGGCCATCGCCGCCGACACCCAGTTGGTATTTCACCTCGCGGCTGCGGTCAGCGGCGAATGCGAGGCTGATTTCGATCTCGGCATGCGAAGCAACCTGGACGCGACCCGTGCCCTGCTTGAGGCCTGCCGCACCCTGAAGACCGGCCCGACCTTCGTGTTCGCGAGCTCGCTGGCGGTCTTCGGCAAGGCGCCTGGGCAGTCCCTGCCCGAGGTGATCGAGGACAACACCCTGCCCACTCCGCAAAGCAGCTATGGCATCCAGAAGTTCATCGGGGAACAACTCGTGGCCGATTACGCACGCAAAGGCTTTGTGCGTGGGCGCAATGTGCGTCTGATGACGGTCAGCGTGCGCCCGGGCAAGCCCAACGGTGCGGCGTCGAGCTTCCTCAGCGGCATGATCCGCGAACCGCTGGCCGGTCAGCGCGCCGTCTGCCCGGTACCCGCGGACGTTGCAGTGGCACTGTCGTCGCCCGGACGCACGATCGACGGCTTGATCCGTGCGGCGCAGACCACCGATGCGGACTGGGGCCCGCTGACCGCCATGAATTTGCCCGCCCTGCGCACCAGCGTGCGCGAAATGGCCGAGGCGCTGGGCCGCGTGGCCGGCTCGGCAGCCGCCAATCTGCTGGACTGGACGCCTGATCCCGCGATCATTCGCGTCGTCAGCACCTGGCCCGGCGCCATCGCAGCGACCCGCGCACGCACTCTCGGCCTGCTGCCCGACTCCAGCTTCGAAGCCATCATTCGCGACTACATTCGCGAAAACCCGGATGCGATCCGCCTGCCCGTGCAGCCATAATCAAAGTTGTATGACGACTTTCGGGCGCATCTGACTCGATCAGATGTCCGAGGGTTGCCACCGTTTAAACCAAGGAGACTTTCATGAAATTGAGCAAACTGGTGTTGGGCCTGAGTCTGGCTCTGGGCTTTGTGGCCGCAGCCTCGGCACAGACCACAATGAAGATCAGCATTTCGACGGCCCAGAACTCGCACCAGGGCATTGCCATCGACACCTTTGCCAAGGAAGTCGAGAAGCGCACCGGTGGCCGCTACAAGATCCAGACGTTCTACAACGGCGCGCTGGGCGGCGAACGCGAATCCATCGAGGCGGTGCAACTGGGCACGCAGGAACTGGCCTTCAGCTCCACCGGACCGGTGCCCAATTTTGTGCCCGAAGCCAAGATCCTGGACGTGCCTTTCCTGTTCCGTGACAAGGCACATGCCCGCGCCGTGCTGGACGGCCCGATCGGCCAGGAAATGCTGGTCAAGTTCGACGCCAAGGGATTCAAGGCGCTGGCTTGGGCCGAGAACGGTTTCCGCCACATGACCAACAGCAAGCGCCCCGTCAATGTGCCTGAAGATCTGAAGGGCCTGAAGATGCGCACCATGGAGAACCCGGTGCACATTGCCGCCTACAAGGGCTTCGGCATCGTGACGACGCCCATGGCCTTCCCGGAAGTGTTCACCGCCCTGCAGCAGGGCACGGTCGATGGCCAGGAAAATCCCCTGTCGGTCATCATCTCGGCCAAGTTCGATCAGGTCCAGAAGCACCTCTCCCTGACCGGCCACGTGTATTCGCCCGCCATTTTCCTGATGAACAAGGCGGCTTACGAAAAGCTCAGCGCGGCCGACAAGCAAGCCTTCATCGAGGCCGCCAAGGAAGGCACCAAGGCCAACCGTGCCCGCGTCGACGAGGACGATGCCAAAGGTGTGGCCGACCTGCGCGCCAAGGGCATGACCGTCATTGATAACGTGGACAAGGCCAAGTTCGTCACGGTGCTGGCGCCGGTGAACGCCGAGTTCGAAAAGCAGTTCGGCAAGGCCAACATCGACCGGATTCGCGCCGTCAAGTAGTTCCCGCTCCACTGTCCGGACCACGCCCGAAGTTCTCCGACTTTCGGGCGTTTTCATTCCTGAACCTTCAGCCCAGGCGGCCCCTATCGTGAAAGACACTTTTCTCCGGATCGAACGCATGACCAGCACGCTGTCGATGCTGGCGGCCTGCGCCATGCTGGCACTGGCCGCCAGCCTGGGCGTGTTCCAGATCATCACCCGCTTCGTGCTCGAAACCCCGGCCGAGTGGTCCGAAGTCATGATCCGCTTCAGCCTGATCTGGATGGTCTTTCTCGGCATTCCGACGGCGTTTCGCCAGGGCGCCATGGTCAGCGTGGATGTGCTCTACCGCTGGAGCCCGCCGGCCCTGCGGCGCGTGCTCGACTGGATCGTCTGCCTCGCCGCGCTGGTGCTGATCGCCGTCATCATCTGGTGGGGCTGGGACTATGCCAACCGCGGCAAGGTGCAGACCATGATCGGTCTTGAAGATGTGTCCATGTTCTGGGCCTATCTGGCGATGCCGGTCGGCGGCGTGTTCAGCATCCTCGGCATCATCGGCAACCTGCTGGATCCGCAGCGCCTTGAACTGGAGACCGCGCAATGAGCACCCCTGGACCGCTCCAAGGCGCGAGGGCCCCCTTGGGGGGCAGTGCAGGCGCGCAGCGCCAAACGTGGGGGCTCCTATGACCGCCGCGATGCTTTCAACGATGGTGCTGTGCTTTGCACTCACCGTCTCGGTCGCGGTGTCGATCGGTCTGGCCTCGATCCTGGGCATCCAGGTTGGCAACGCCAACATGCTGATCTCCGTGAAGGAGATGTTCAACGCGATCAACAAGTTTCCGCTGGCGGCCATTCCCTTCTTCATCCTGGCCGGCAACATCATGGAAACCGGTGGCATCTCGCGTCGGCTGGTGGAGTTTGCCAAGAGCCTGGTCGGTGGTGTGCAGGGCGGCCTGCCCATGACCTGCGTACTGACGTGCATGATCTTCGCGGCCGTGTCGGGCTCGTCGGTGGCCACGACGTTCGCCATCGGCACCATCCTCATTCCGGCGCTCATCAAGCACGGCTACCCCACCACCTGGGCCGCCGCCTTGCAGGCCACCAGCGCCGAACTCGGGGTGATCATCCCGCCTTCGATTCCGATGATCCTGTACGGCGTGAGCGCCGAGGTCTCGATCGGCGAACTCTTCATCGCCGGCTTCGGTCCCGGCATCCTGATCGGCCTGGCGTTGATGGCTTTCGTCTGGGTCTATTGCCGCATCAAGGGCTGGGGCAAGAACGATGGCGACGGCCGCCTGGGCGTGGGCAAGGCCACCTGGCAGGCCGGCTGGGCGCTGCTGATGCCGGTCATCATCCTCGGTGGCATCTACGGCGGGGTCTTCACGCCGACCGAAGCATCGGCCGTGGCCGTCTTTTATGCGCTCGTCGTTGGCCTGCTGATCTACCGCGAAATCAAGCTCGCCGATCTCGCCATCATCCTGCGCAAGTCGGTGCTGTCCAGCGCGGTGATCATGTTCATCATCGCCAATGCCGGGCTGTTTGCTTTCCTGATCACGCGCGCCGGCGTGCCCGATGCCATCGGCCACTGGTTGGAGGATGTTCTGAAAACCCCGGCCTATTTCCTGCTGGGCGTGAACGCGGCGCTGTTCCTGATTGGCATGTTCATCGAGACCAGCGCGGCCATCATCGTGCTGGCACCGATCCTGGCGCCGGTGGCCATGCACTTCGGGATCGACCCGGTGCACTTCGGCCTGATCATGGTGGTGAACCTGGCCTTGGGCATGATCACGCCGCCTTTCGGCGTGAACCTGTTTGCCGCCTGCACGGTGGCGCGCATCTCGCTGGACCGCATGATCAAGGACCTGATTCCCTTCGTGTTGGTGATCCTCGCCTGCCTGATGGTGATCACCTATGTGCCCGGCCTCTCGCTGGGCTTGCGGGACCTGGTCTACGCCCGGTAGGTCGACGCCGGCCCAGCGGTAGAATCCAGCCTTGTCAGGAGAGAGCCGGCCCCAAGGGCTGGCCGCCGAAGGCGCAGGAGGCTCCGCAAGGAGTCCTGAACGCTCAGGCAAAAGGACTGACAAGCGTCTGAAAGGACGTTTCCTCACTGGAGAGAGTCTCCGCGGGTGCAAGCCGGCGGGGTCCACCGAAGGAGCAACCCGCAGCCCGCCGCTGTGCCCCAGGCACGGTGACGCAGGCCCGGCGAATCTCTCAGGTAAAGCGGACAGAGAGGGCAGCCCATGGCATGCGTGCCATGTTTCGAGTTTGCCCCGCAGGAGAATTGCATGTCCGCACCCCATGACACCCCTTTGCTCACCACCCCGCTGAATGCGCTGCATGTGGAGCTCGGTGCCCGCATGGTGCCGTTTGCCGGCTATTCGATGCCGGTGCAATACCCGGCCGGCCTCATGGCCGAACACCACCACACCCGCACCGCCGCCGGCCTGTTCGACGTCTCGCACATGGGCCAGCTGCGTCTGGTGGGTGCTGACGCCGCAGCCGCGTTCGAGACCCTGATTCCCATGAACGTGATCGGTCTGCAAGCCGGCAAGCAGCGCTACGGGCTGCTGCTCAATGACGAAGGCGGCATCCTCGATGACCTGATGTTCGTCAACCGGGGCGCAGACCTCTTTGTCATCGTCAATGGCGCCTGCAAGGCTGGCGACATCGCCCACATCCAGGCCCGGATCGGCCAGCGTTGCGACGTCATCCCGATGCCGGAGCGCGCGCTGCTGGCCTTGCAGGGCCCGCAGGCGGTCGCCGCCTTGTCGCGCATGGTGCCCGGTGTCGAGAAACTGGTCTTCATGACCGGTGGCAGTTTCAGTTGGGCCGGCGCGGACCTGTTCATCACGCGCAGCGGCTACACCGGCGAAGACGGATTCGAAATCTCGGTGCACAACGACCATGCCGAAGCGCTGGCGCGTGCCCTGCTGGCACAACCCGAGGTCAAGCCCGTGGGCCTGGGCGCGCGCAATTCGCTGCGCCTGGAAGCCGGACTGTGCCTGTACGGCAACGACATCGACACCACCACCACGCCGGTCGAGGCTGCCCTGAACTGGGCGATGCAGAAGGTGCGCCGCACGGGCGGCGCACGAGCCGGAGGTTTCCCCGGCGCCGACACCGTGCTGGCGCAACTCGACGGGACACTGCCGCTGACGCGCGTTCGTGTCGGGCTGGTGGCCACCGAGCGGGTGCCGGTGCGCGAGCACGTGAAGCTGGAAAACATGGACGGGCAGACCGTCGGCGAAGTCACCAGCGGCCTGCTCTCGCCCACGCTGAACCGGCCGATCGCCATCGCCTATGTCGAACCCGATTACGCGGCCGCAGGCACGGAACTGTTTGCCATGGTGCGCGGCAAGCCGGTGCCGATGGTCGTGACGCCAACCCCCTTCGTCCCGACCCGCTACCACCGCGGCTGAGCGCCGGCTGGGTCCGCGTCCCCTGTCATGCTTCCCTTATATTGGCCCCCTGATCATTTTCCCCGGAGAACCCCATGAGCCTGAAATACACCGAAGACCACGAATGGATCAACGTCGACGGCGACATCGCCACCGTCGGCATCACCCACCATGCCCAGGACGCCCTGGGCGACGTGGTGTTCGTGGACCTGCCCGAAGTGGGCGCGACCATTGCGCAGAAGGAAGTCGCCGGCGTGGTCGAGTCCGTCAAGGCCGCCGCCGACGTGTACATGCCCGTGAGCGGTGAAGTCACTGAGGTGAACGAAGCCCTGCGCGCCGACCCCTCCTTGGCCAACAGCGACCCGCTGGGCGCGGGCTGGTTCTTCAAGGTGAAGCTGTCCGACGCCGGTGAAGTCGCCGCGCTGCTGGATGAGACCGCCTACACCGCGTTCGCCGCCAACGCCTGACCGGCAAAGCCTTGCGTGCGGGGCATTCCGCGGAGTGCCCCGTGCCCAATGTTTTGACCGGAGCCCTCCATGCTGATGCCAACCGCCCTGCCCTTGGGCGATCTCGAAAACCCTTCTGAATTCATCGCCCGCCACATCGGCATCAGCGCCGCGGACGAGGCCCACATGCTGTCGGTCATCGGCGAGGCCTCGCGCCGCGCGCTGATCGACTCCATCGTGCCGCGCAGCATCGCGCGCAACGCCGGCATGGACCTGCCGCCCGCGACGACCGAAGCCGCCGCGCTGGCCGAGCTGAAGGCCATCGCGGGCAAGAACCAGGTGCTCAAGAGCTTCATCGGCCAGGGCTACTACGGCACGCATACGCCGGGCGTCATCCTGCGCAACATCCTGGAGAACCCCGCCTGGTACACCGCCTACACGCCCTACCAGGCCGAAATTTCCCAGGGCCGCATGGAAGCCTTGGTCAACTTCCAGACCATGGTGACCGACCTCACCGGCATGGCGATCGCCAACGCGTCCATGCTGGACGAGGCCACCGCCGCCGCCGAGGCGATGACGCTGGCCCGCCGCTCCGTGAAGGCCAAGGGCCACACGATCGTGGTGGCCGGTGATGCCCACCCGCAGACCATCGAAGTGATCCAGACCCGCGCGAAGCCGCTGGGCCTGACCGTCAAGCTGGCCAACTCGCACCCGGAATGGGTCGAGGCGCTGGCCGGCGACGACTACTTTGCCGTGCTGGCCCAGTACCCCTCCACCAGCGGGCGCATCGACGACCTGCGCGCCGACGTGGCCACCGTGCACGGCAAGCAGGCGGCCTTCATCGTCGCCGCCGACCTGCTGGCGTTGACCCTGCTGGTGCCCCCCGGTGAGTTCGGCGCCGACATCGTGATCGGCACCACGCAGCGTTTCGGCATGCCCATGGGTGCAGGCGGCCCGCACGCCGCCTACATGGCCTGCCGCGACGAATTCAAGCGCTCCATGCCTGGGCGCCTGGTCGGCGTGAGCGTGGACGCCCACGGCAACCCGGCCTACCGGCTGGCGCTGCAGACGCGGGAGCAGCACATCCGCCGTGAAAAGGCCACCTCCAACATCTGCACCGCGCAGGTGTTGCCGGCCGTCGTCGCCAGCATGTACGCGGTCTATCACGGACCGCAGGGCCTGACGCGCATCGCACAGCGCGTGGCCGCCTACACCGCGATCCTGGCCCGGGGCCTGCGGCAACTGGGCTGCGAACTGACCAGCGACTCGGCCTTCGACACGCTGACCGTCAAGGCGGCTGATGCCGCACAGGCCCGGGCCATCGTGGCCAAGGCACTGGCCCAGGGCGCCAACCTGCGCCTGGCCTGGGACCAGTACGTCAGCGTCTCGCTGGACGAGACCACCACGCGTGACGACCTCGCCCTGCTCTGGTCGGTCTTCGCGCAGGATGGCCAGGCCTTGCCAAGCGTCGATGCCTTCGCACAAGGCATCGAACCGCTGATCCCGGCCGCGCTGCGCCGCACCAGCGCCTTCCTGACGCATCCGGTGTTCAACAGCCACCATTCCGAAACCGGCATGCTGCGCTACCTCCGCAGCCTGTCCGACAAGGACCTGGCGCTGGACCGCAGCATGATCCCGCTAGGCAGCTGCACCATGAAGCTCAATGCCACCAGCGAGATGATCCCCATCACCTGGCCCGAATTTGCCAACGTGCACCCCTTCGCGCCGGCCGACCAGCTGCAGGGCTACCGCGAACTGGACGAGCAACTGCGCGCCTGGCTGTGCCAGGCCACGGGCTACGCCGGCATCAGCCTGCAGCCCAACGCGGGCAGCCAGGGCGAATACGCCGGCCTGCTGGCCATCCAGGCCTGGCACGCGTCGCGCGGCGACCACCACCGCACCATCTGCCTGATTCCGTCCTCCGCCCACGGCACCAACCCGGCCAGCGCGCAGATGGCCGGCCTGCAGGTCGTGGTGACCAAGTGCGACGAGAACGGCAACGTGGATATGACCGACCTGGAAGCCAAATGCGAGCAGCACAGCGCCAATCTGGCCGCCGTAATGATCACCTACCCCTCGACCCATGGCGTGTTCGAGACCACGGTGAAGGAGTTGTGCGCGCTGGTGCACCGCCACGGCGGGCGCGTCTACGTGGACGGCGCCAACATGAACGCGCTGGTCGGCGTCGCCGCGCCGGGCGAGTTCGGCGGCGACGTGAGCCACCTGAACCTGCACAAGACCTTCTGCATCCCGCACGGCGGCGGCGGCCCGGGCGTGGGGCCGGTGTGTGTGGTCGAAGACCTGGTGCCGTTCCTGCCCGGACACGCGACCGGTGGCATCCAGAGCGGCGTGGGCGCGGTCAGCGCGGCGCCTCTCGGCAATGCTGCCGTGCTTCCCATCAGCTGGATGTACATCCGCATGATGGGCGCCGACGGCCTGAAGCACGCCACTGAAGCCGCCATCCTGAGCGCCAACTACATCAGCAAGCGCCTGGCCGGCCACTACCCCACGCTCTACGCCTCGGCCAACGGCCATGTGGCACACGAGTGCATCCTGGACCTGCGCTGTCTCAAGGAGACCAGCGGCGTGATGGCCGAGGACGTGGCCAAGCGGCTGATGGACTACGGCTTCCATGCGCCCACGCTCTCTTTCCCGGTGGCCAACACCCTGATGGTCGAGCCCACCGAGAGCGAAACCCGCGAAGAACTGGACCGCTTCATAGCCGCGATGATCGCGATCCGCGACGAGATCCGCCAGATCGAATCGGGCGCCTGGCCGCAGGGTGACAACCCGCTCAAGAACGCGCCGCACACCGCGGCCAGCGTGCTGAAAACCGACTGGCCCCACCCCTACCCGCGCGAAGTAGCGGCGGCGGCCCGGGGCGCGTCGGTCAACACCAAATACTGGCCCTCGGTGGGCCGGGTGGACAACGTCTACGGCGACCGCAACCTGTTCTGCAGCTGCGTGCCGGTGGAGGACCTGGCCTGACCATCCTGATCTGATTTCCCAGGGGTGGCCCACCAGCCGCCCCGCCGCGACAGCGGGAGAGACCGGTGCCCCGAGCACCGGCGCCGAAGGAGCAACCACCCCGGAAACTCTCAGGCACCCCGGACCGCCGCCGCGACGGCGCGCCTGATCGGCGTGCCGCCACACTCTGAAGAGCAGCCGGGATTCGTCCCCCGGCCCACCGCAGGAGCAAGCCGCCTCACGGGGTGGTGAATCTCTCAGGTCACAAACAGAGGGGGTCATGCGCCGCACACGGTGTGCGGGGCGTGCCCTTTGTTTGACGGCTTTGAAAGCGAGATTCCCATGTCCCATCTCATCGTCATCGGCGGCGGCATCACCGGCGTCACCAGCGCCCACGTCCTGGCCCGCGACGGCCACGAGGTCACCCTGATCGAAAAACACCGCTACGCCGGCATGGAAACCAGCCATGCCAACGGCGGCCAGCTCTCGGCCTCCAACGCCGAGGTCTGGACCCACCCCTCCACGCTCATCAAGGGCCTCAAGTGGATGCTCAAGGCCGACGCGCCGCTGCTGGTCAACCCCACGCCCAGCTGGCACAAACTCAGCTGGTTTGCCGAGTTCATCGCGTCCATTCCGAAGTACCGCGACAACACCGTCGCCACCGCAAAGCTGGCGATTGCCGCGCGCGAGCACCTGTTCGGCTGGGCCCGAGCCGAGGGCGTGGACTTTGACCATAAGAAGCGCGGCATCCTGCACATCTACCGCGACAAGGCCGGCTTCGACCACGCCGCCAACGTCTCCAAATTGCTGGCCGAAGGCGGCCTGCCGCGCCGCGCCGTCACGCCCGACGAGATGCGCGCCATCGAGCCCACGCTGGCCGGCCAGTACTACGGCGGCTTCTACACCGAAAGCGACAGCACCGGCGACATCCACAAGTTCACCCACGGCCTGAGCCTGGCCTGCGAGCGCCGCGGCGTACGCCTGCTGACCGGCCACACGGTGGCCCGCGTGCAGAGCAACGGCAGCACGGCGCAGGTCACGCTCTCCAATGGCGAGGTGGTCACCGGCGACGCGGTGGTGGTCTGCGCCGGCGTGCACAGCCGCGCGCTCGGCGCCCAGCTGGGCGACCGGCTCAACGTCTACCCGGTCAAGGGCTATTCGATCACTGTGATGCTGAACGACGAGGCCAGCCAGGCCGCCGCGCCGCAGGTCAGCCTGCTGGACGACGAGACCAAGCTGGTCACCAGCCGCCTGGGCGCCGACCGCTTCCGCGTGGCGGGCACGGCCGAGTTCAACGGCTTCAACCTCGACATCCGCGCCGACCGCATCCGCCCGCTGGTGGATTGGGTCAACCAGTGCTTCCCCGGCGTGAGCACCCGCCGGGTCGAGCCCTGGGCCGGCCTGCGGCCCATGATGCCCGACATGCTGCCGCGCGTGGGCCCCGGCCGCGCGCCCAACGTGTTCTACAACACCGGCCACGGGCATCTGGGCTGGACGCTGTCGGCCATCACCGCGCACCAGCTCGCCGGCCACGTCGCGCAGTGGGAGGCCGCGCGTGGGCCGCGCGGGCTGGCTGCTGTGCCCGCCTGAGCAAAGGACGGCCCCGGTCACTTCGCTATTGATAGCTGACCATGACCATTTGACGCTGGGATTCGGTCATTTTGATCAAGAATTGGCGCTCCGGCGACCTGCCGGGCGCCTTTCCGGTGGGCAGCGCCGGCACCGGCCCCACTCAGAGGCCATGCCCGATTCGCTTTAATTCGTCCGCATGGGCCTCGTAGGCACCCAGGTGGGCGCGCATCAGGCTTTTCCAGAGCTTCCCGTGGTTGGGCACCGAGAAGTGAAGCAGCTCATGGACGATCACGTAGTCCCACAGCTCGGGCTTCAGGGCGGGCAGTTCATCGCTGAAATTCAGATGGCCCGCGGTGGAGCACGAGGCCCACTTGTTCCGCATCGGCCGCACACCCAGCCAGACAATCCTGACCTCCAGCTTGTCGGCCCAGTGCCGCACGCGCTGCTTGAACCGGTCTTTCTGGTCGGTTGCCGTCATCGCGCTAGATCCGGTCCGCCTTGTCCAGCAGCGTGAACAACGCATCCACCAGGGCCGTCACCTGATCAAGGTTGTGGGCCTCCGGGTAAATGGCGAACGTCACTTTCTTGCGCAGTTCACGCAACGCGTTTTCGCTGCGCCGCCAGTTCGGAAACTCGGTGAACGCGTGGCGAATCTTGCGGCTGACCACTTCGGCGTTCCCGATCTTCGCGTCCAGCAGGCTGCGGTAGACAAAATAGGTCAGGCCATCGAAAGACTTCTCGGCCTGTTCCTTTTTCCGCGCTTCATTGCCTTCGACCTCGCGCAGCAATTCAGCCAGGGCCTCGGCCGTGCTGGTCTGGCGGTTCTCGAAGCTCTCCTGCACCGCCCTCGCCCGCTCGGCCATGGCGATGAGGCAGGGGTCATCGCTGTGTTCCTGCGCCAGCTGTTCAATGCTCTTGATCAGGTTGATGACCTTGGTGCCATCCCCGCCGCTCTTGTTCTTGATCAGCTCGATGGTGTTGCCATCGATCGCTAGGATCTCACCCAGTCCGCCCACGCCATAGCTGCCCACCTGCTGCTGGACGAGATGGTTGGTCTTGGCCTGGAATTCGCGGTCGACCCTCACGGTCCGGGTGTAGGCCTTGCGCACAATCTGATAGATCGCCGACAAGGTGCCATAGTCGTCCATGAACGGGCGCAGGAAGGCGTCGGGCGAGATGATCTCGTAGAGCATCTCGATCTCCTTGTACTCCTTGAAAAACGCCTTGCGCCGCTCCGGGTCGCGGAAGTGCTCGATGAGCGTATCCACGTCCTTGTCGTTGAAGTTGCGCTCGATCAGGCCCAGGTAGTCCGGCGCCCTGGACTCCATCTTGTTCTTGAACAACACCTTCAGCAGCTTCAGGTCCTTGACGATGGCGTTGATCTCGTCGCTGTCAAAGGCCAGCGCCTTCTCCAGCTTGTCGAAAATGCCGACGAAATCGAGCACGAAGCCATGCGGCTTCACCATCCCCTGCGCCTCGTTCTCGTAGGGGCGGTTCACCCGGGCGATGGCCTGCAGCAAGGTGTGGTCGCGCATCGGCTTGTCGAGATACATCGCGTAGAGCACCGGCGCGTCGAAACCGGTGAGCAGCTTCTCGGTGACGATGAGGATCTTCGGCATCTGGTCGAGCTTGCCGAAGCTCTTGCGAATCTGCCGCTCCCGCTTCGGGTCGAGGTGAAATTCCTTCAGCAGTTTCGAATCGTTGTTGCTGCCGGTGTAGACCACTTCGGAATACGCGGGCGGCAAGAACTGGTCGAGGGCGTGCTTGTAATGCGCGCAGGCTTCGCGGTCCACGCCGACCAGGAAGGCTTTGTAGCCCAGCGGCTCGACGTTCTGGCGGTAATGCCCGGCGACGAACTGCGCCACCTGCTGAATCCGCTCCTTGCCCTTCAGGAAGTTCTTCAGGTTCACCGCCCGTTCGAGGATCTTGTTCAGCTCCTCGATGTCGGCCACGCCCTCGGCCTCGGCCAGCGACAGGAACTCCTTGTCCAGCGTCTCATGGGGCACCAGCATGTCGTTGGGCGCGAGCTGGTAGTACAGCGGCAGCGTGGTGCCGTCTTCGATGCTGTCGGCGATCGAATACTTGTGCAGATAGCCCTGGTCGTCCTCGCAGCCAAAGGTCTTGAAGGTGCCCTTGCCATGCACCGTCTTGTCCACCGGCGTGCCGGTGAAGCCGATGAAGCTCGCGTTCGGCAGGCCGGCCATCAAAAAGTTGCCGAGGTCGCCGCCCGTGGTGCGGTGGGCTTCGTCGATCAGCACGTAGATGTTCGCGCGCGTGTTCAGGTTCGCCGGCATGTCGCGGAACTTGTGGATCATCGTCACGACGATGCCCCGGTAGTCGTCACGCAGCAGCTGGTTGAGCCGGGCGATGCTGCTGGCGTGCTCCAGGTTGCCCAGGCCCAGCGCGGCCAGATTCTTTAGCATCTGATCTTCCAGCTCGTTGCGGTCGATCATCAGCAGCACGGTGGGCTTGTCCGCCCCGGGCGCGCGGAACAGCCGCTCCGCCGCCTTGATCATAGTGAAGGTCTTGCCGCTGCCCTGGGTGTGCCAGACCAGGCCGCGTGTGCGCTGGGGGTCGAGGGCGCGGCCCACCGCCGCCTCCACCGCGCCGGTCTGGTGCTGGCGCAGGATGTATTTATTGAGCTCCTCGTCCTTCTCGGCAAAGACGATGTAGTCCTTCAGGAAGGCCAGCACCTGCGGGATGGCGCAGAAGCTCTTCACCTTGGCCTCCAGCTTGCCGACGTCTTCGCCTTTCCAGTTGAAGATGTTCCGCCGCACCGTGTTCCAGCTCACCCCGTAGCAAAAGCCGATGGCGTCGGTGGCGGTGAACAACTGCTGCGGCACGAACAGCTCGGGCGTCTCGCTGTGGTAACGGCGGATCTGGTCCACGCCCAGGGCCATCGCCTCGTCCTTGCTGGCGTTCTTGCACTCGATCACCAGCACCGGGATGCCGTTGATGAGAAAAACCACATCCTCCCGCGTGCCGTAGTGGCCGTTGTGAAAGGCCCACTCCTCGGTGACCTCAAAGACGTTGCGCGCCGGATCGTCGTAATCGACCAGGATCAGGTCGCGCTCGCGCTTCTCCTCGTGGTCGAAGAACTTGCCCCGGTTGCGCAGGTGTTCGACGAAATCCCTGTTGCCGTAGATGTCGGTGTGCAGATGGCGAAACTGCCCGAGCAAGGCGCCCTCGGCCTCGGCATAACGAGGATTGAATTCCCGCAGCTTGGCGTCGAGCAGGTCATCGAAGAAGAGGGAACGGTTCCTGGCGCGGTCTGCGGGCGGGACGTCCGGATCAAAGCCGCGACGCTGCTCGGCTTCCTCGCGGGATACAACCGTCCAGCCGATGGCCGCGGCGTAGCCGAGGATGCGAGCCTGGACGGTTTTGTGTTCGCCGGGGGTGGGCATGGCTATTTAAAGCAAACCCCATTGTTGGTGTGCTTCGCGCGTGTAATGCCCAAGCCCGCCTCCATTCGGAAAATTGTTGGGATCAAAGCGAGGAATCGCGTCCAGCAGTGGTGCTTTCTTGAAAGGAACGTGAATCACATGCGCGACCTGACTGTCAATACGTTGGGCCAAGGCCGCTGGCCAGAGCACACGCAGTCCAGCAGGGTCAAGAATGCTCGTGTAATCCGTGTAAGCCGCGATTATTGGTATCCGGTACGTATCAATGGCCTGTGTTATCTCGAATGGAACCCAGTCCGTGTCGTTTTTGGTGGTTACGCCGATAATCAGCACCATATTCTTGGAGTTCCGAAGTCTTTCCAAGAGTCGCGCTCTTAATGTGGACTTCTTGCTAGTATCCCGGACAGCCGACGTTTTCTCGTGGCTGTTGATCATCGTGAAGTCGTCATCGGTCCTCGCAGTCCACGCCTTCATGAGATTGTAGTAGTCGATGTCGGACTTACCGGGCTGATTGGTTCCGTCCGCATGGAATGCGATGTATGTTCCATTTCGATATGCCATGGCTATTCCTCCCAATGCGCTTTTACGTCTCGAAGATCGATCTCTTCAAATCTATCTGGATGCAGGACGATGCGGATCACTTCGGTAATCCTGTTCGCTTTCGTTTCAGTGACGACTGAAAGAATAATTAAATTGAGCAAATCGCGGGACGGAAGTCCGATCCCGGAAAGACCGCTCCCGATCAGGGGAACATTCAGTGGGTGGCCACCAGCCTCGATTCGCGCACGCTGCCACAGGTGGTGCATTGCGACCCACATTTTCGTCACATCCGATTTTGCTTTGCAGGTTTTGGGGTCAGCCTCGGATAGCGCGAAGACTATATATTTGTCACTATTAACGCATATCTCTGCCGTCGTTCCGATTGGAAACCGTTTTATTTTGCCTACATTTTTATCGACTTCCAAATAAGTGACATCTTTCAACTCCATTTTTAGCTGTCTATCGAAGTCCTTAGCCCCGCCACCGAAACACTGTTTCAGAAACAAACCGTGCAGGCTCGTTTCGGAAACCGGACTGCCAAGTTCACTTTCAAAAAACTCAGTAACACCGATTCCACGCAGTCCAGTTTGCGCAAACAAATCGCCGTACAAGACTTCGATTTTCGTGTTCGTGGTTGCAACCTTGATAACGATTTTGGACGGCTTCCAAAATCGGTTAAGACCATAAGCAATACTTGCCCCAATCATCAGGGTCAAAGCGTAGCCGCCTTCAATCTTGACGTCCGGAAGAAAATGAGTAATGCCCTCGGTCAGTGTCCACAAAACGCTGAAAGCGGCAAATGCGTAAGCCAAGCCTTTCCATGGCTGGTGACGGAGTCCGCGCCACAAGGCGTGGCACTTGGTCATCTTACTTGGCGTCATGATTTTGTATCCAGGGATTCGTGGAAGTGGCGCCCAATGGCACGCAGTCCACGCATAAGTTCATGGATGTCATCTTTGGAGATTGAAATTCGCCGCCCAACTAATGACGAGGTCAAGCCAGTGGCCTTTTGGTAGGCCTCATCAATGACCCCCATCTTGTGGGCTAGCAAGTGGCGCTTCTGGAATGCATGCTGAATCGTGATCCATTGGCTTGGATCAACTGCGTCCGAGAGGTTGATACCGAACTCCGCGTTCACACTTTCGGCGGCGCTTTTGATGTTCTGGAATCGTATTTCAGCCGCCTTCTTGGAGTTGGCCACATTTTGACCGAACACACGGCATGCCTCCCGTCCGAACCCGTCAAAGGCAGATACACAATCCTCAAGTGCGTTTTCGATTAGCTGTTGGGCAACCGATGCTTCCTGTGTTCCGGCGATTGTTAGCAGCTTCTCAATCAGCTCGAAGTTCTTTTCGAGGATCTGGAGGGAGTTGTGAACGCCGCAATCAGGGCAAAATCCGAATACACCGTAGATCATGTAACGAAGAGTACATTTGTCGCATACGACTTCAGTCTCAAGGTCTTCTTCACGACAAGGCTGCAACGGCGTTGGCCTGCCGCTGACTTTCATGCTTATGCCAATCCCGAAGGCCCCCCGAGGCTTGTGATTGAATTCCAAAGATTTCAGGTCTCTGATTAAAGCCCCGGTAACTTTATTCAGAACTACGGATTTAGCGTACTCAACCTGAGCCTTTGTGAAAAACTTGTTTTGTCCTGCTTCATGACCACAATATGGGCAGTGACATGGCAGATTTTCACCTCTCAAACCAGTTCCCGGTTGAATCTTGAAGACCCTTTCGCAACTTGGGTTCGGGCACTCACGGCCGATAAGGCCTGTTTCATCGGGCGGTATCGAAATAGAAAACTGAGAAGGGACGCTATTTAGATGCTTCATGTGGCTTCCACCTTTTCGAATTCGATTTCGTGAATACGTGTCTTCGCGGTCATCAGTTGGTGAAGGAGGGTGCGGAAGAGATCTTGGAGGGCTGCTTGCTTTCGAACGGCAAACTCCTGCTTGTCCTCTAACGTCTGGAATGCGGCGGCGATCTCCTGCTGTTCGGCGCGTGACGGCACCGGAATCGGAAGCGTCTTCAAGAATCCACATGTCAGGGCACCTTTCGTGCTTCCGCCGCCGTGCGCGATTGCTCGGAGATAGTCGTAGCGCGTTTGCATAAACCAAAGCACGAAATCGGGGACGATCTTGGCGGCGTGAAACTGCGCATAGGCAAGGTGCTGATTGATGCAGGTCTCGATCCGTGTGATCGCAGAATTTCCGAGCGTCTTTCCTTGGCCGGTGATTGCGATGAGCAGGCTGTTCGGTGCAACCCTGGGGAGGTGGCATTCCTTCACTGCCTGCGGCGTTACAAACTGGTCCGCCTCCGTGATGAAGCGGTCATGAATCTTGGTGCTGTTCAGCCACGGGATTGACCCGCCTTCCCAATACGCTTCGTTCGCGCGCTTCGGAGTCGAGCCGTTCCCAACCTTGGCAAGCGAGCCCAACGCCACCACCTCCCAGCTTTCTGGGACGAGGCCGATTTCGGTTTGTTTTTGGGGTTCGTTGCGGAGGCCTTCGGTGAAGAGCTTGTGCATGAGGGCCTTTTTCAGCTCGGTGGTGGTCTGAATGATCCGCTCCTGCGCTTCAATCGCCCGCTGCACCGTCGAAAGGATGTGCGCGATCTTCTTCTGCTCCGGGAGTGGGATGCCAGCATCGTTGATTGGCAATTCAGCCAACTGCGATTTGTTAATCGCCTTGAAAATCGCGCCTGACCCGAGGCTGTCGATATAGGTCTCTATCTTCTTGAGGTAGAAGTAGAGGAAGTCGCGATCGATGCCGTTCGCCCGAATCGCCGCGATGCCTCGGCCTATGCACGATCGACCCTTGCAGAGATTCGTCGCTCCAACCGGTGCGCGAACCGACATCAGGATGTCCCCTTCTTCAGCCAGCTTCTTCGGCTCACGACAATAAATGCGTGGCGTTGGGTACGTAGCGCCGAAGTCAGTCTTTCCTTGATAGAAAGGAAGTCCGTCACCGATGTCGTTATAGCTCGATGACGGTGGCGATTGCCCCATCACGAGCTTGGCGACGTCTGAAAGCATTACGGCAGCGCTCACTCAGCACCGCCTTCCTCGTTCCCGCTTTCCACATCACCCCTTGCGATCCGCATGACTTCGGCGTCGAAATCCGAGACAAACAAGCGATCCTGGACGATGCAGGAAAGGTTGTCGTGGCCGGTGTCGTAGTTTTTGCCATCGGTGGCAGTTATTAGAAATTTTCGAATAACTGACCCTTCCACCAACCCACTGTCCTCGCCGGGGCTCCAGGTTTCCAGGCGGCTTTTGAAGTGCATCACCCAGCACCGCCTTCCAACTGCTTTGCCGTCCTTGCGGTGAGTGTCTGCATCTGGCGGATGGCGATGGCATTGGTTTTTTCCACCCATTCCTTGACGCTGAGCTTGTAGCTGTTCAGGCCGGTCTGACTTTTAATTACGGCGAATTCGCCGGAATTAAAACGGGGGTTGTGCACGTTCTCCCAGATGCCGAGGAATTCGACGGTGTTGCGGTTGCGCAGCCAGTCAGAGATGAAGAAATCGCCGTCCTTGGCTTTGAGCATGTCGGTCAGGGAGATGTAATCCTGCCCCTCCCGCTGGACCACCGCGACTTCGGTGCCACGGACGTTGATCGTGGTGTTGGTGGATTTCTTCGTCATGAATTGACCCCCAGTTGTTCGAGGATTTTCCGCAGGGCCGCATCGGTTTCCCTGGCCTCGGCCTCGATCACGTTCAGTTCTTCGACGATCTCCGCAATGGGCCGGTAGGTTTCGGCACCCGAGGTGTGGATGTAGCGGCTGGGGGAGATGTTGTAGTCGTTCTTCTTGAGTTCGGCGTGGTCGACGATGCGGCTGAGTTTTTCTTCCTCCTTCCAGCCGATCAGGGTGTCGGCGATGCGCTGGATGCCGGCCTCGGGGATGAAGTTCTTGGGGTCGCCCTTTTCAAAGACCTGGGACGCGTTGACGAGCAAGACCTTGCCCTGGCGCCCCTTGGGCTTGCCCTTGTTCAGGAACAGCACGATGCCGGGGGCGGTGGTGTTGTAAAACAGGTTCTCCGGCAGGTAGAGCACGCTCTCGATCAGGTCGTGGTCGACGAACCACTGGCGGACGGTCTTTTCCTTGTTGGTGCCGGCATTGCCCGACCCGCGCGAGGCAGCGCCGGTGTCCAGCACCACGGCGGCGCGGCCGGTGGCGTTCAGGCTGGCGTGGATGTGCTGCACCCAGCCCCAGTCGGCGGAGGATTTGCCGGGGAAGCCGGCCCCGGGGGGGAAGCGGTCGAGTTCGTCGTTGTCGTAGTCGGCCTCGGTGAACCAGTCCTGGTTCCACATGGGATTGGCGACGACGCGGTCGAACGTGCGCAGCTTGCCTTTGCTGCGGAATTTGGGGTTCTTGAAGGTGTCGCCGATCTCGATCTGGCCTTCCATGTCATGGATGATCATGTTCATGTTGGCCATGGCCCAGGTCTCGGGGGTGAACTCCTGGCCAAACAGCTTCAGCGGCGCGACTTCGCGCTTGTTGCCCTGCGCGCTTTCCTCCATGGCGATCTCGCATTTCACGAGCAGGCCGCCGGAGCCGCAGGTGGGGTCGTAGATGTCCATGCCGGGCTGGGGCTGGAGCACGCGCGACATGATGGTGCCGACCTCGGGCGGGGTGTAGAACTCGCCGGCACTCTGGCCCCCGCCCTCGGCGAACTTGCGGATCAGGTATTCGTAGCTCTTGCCGATGATGTCGGCCTCGACGTCGTCAAGCCCGAGGCGCTTGGTGCTGATGGCCTCGATGAGGTTGGAGAGGCGGTCGTCGTCCAGGTCGCGCTGGCCGTGGGTGGTGGCGTTGAAGTCGACGCGGTCGATGATGCCCTGCAGCAGCGGGTTCTCCCGGGCGATGGCGCGCATGTGGGTGGTGACGCCTTCGCCGATCCGGACGGAGAGCTTGCGGATGACGGACCAGACCGGCTGCTCGGTGTCGTCCGGCACCAGGGGCAGGTAGAAGCGGACCAGCTTGTGGTCGGCCCTGGCGAGCTGGAAGGCTTTCTTGCGCGAGCCGACTTCCTTGGCGATGCGGTTCAGCTCGTCGTCGAAGACGTCGCAGAGGCGCTTGGTGAAGATGAGCGGAAGGATGTAGTCCTTGTACTTGGGCGCATCCTTGGCCCCGCGGATGGAACAGGCCGCATCCCAGATCCAGGATTCGAGGGATTTGCCGCTGCCGTTAAGGTTTGCCATCGGTGTCCGGTTCTTTTGTTTTTGTAGGGTTGAAACCACAAGGAGCCCCCTGCGGCAGATGAAGCTTGTTCGCCCATTCCGCCGCTGTCTAAAGTGGTTTGCAGATGATTGTAGGGATGGCGCGTGGATGGCAGGCTTGCAAGAAGCAGCCCCCGCCATGGCGCTGCTCGCCGGCGCACGGCATCCGGACGTGAGCGGGGGATAGACCCTGCTGCGTGCCCGCCTCGGAAGCC
Organism: Candidatus Skiveiella danica; assembly: GCF_022705245.1. Lineage (NCBI taxonomy): Bacteria > Pseudomonadati > Pseudomonadota > Betaproteobacteria > Burkholderiales > Comamonadaceae > Candidatus Skiveiella > Candidatus Skiveiella danica. The sequence continues at coordinate 27,872 of NZ_JAKJEW010000023.1, forward strand.
GACTGATGTGCTTCATTATTGATAGCTGCTCGTGGCCATCCGGCGCTGGGATCGGGCCATTTTGATTCGAAATTCAGGCCTTGGAGCGGCCTGAGGCCCTGCCCAACGGCTCCAGCGGCCTCAGTGCGCGCCCAGCCCCGCCTTCAGGGCCGCGGCCAGGTCGGCCGGCAAGGTCTGCACGCCCTTGACCACGCCCGGCCCGCCGTCCTGCCAGTGGATCGAGAACTGCTGCTGCGGCTCGCGCCGGCCCGGCCGGTACACCGCCACGTCCACCACCACCTCGGTGCCGCCGTCCACCAGCGCGGCCGATGACAGCAGCTTGACCACCGGGCCCAGCTCGCGCACCGTCAGCACGACTAGCCGATCCGATCCGGCCGGCACGTCGAAAGCCGATCCACCGACCTGGGTGCGGGCCACGGTGGCCAAGGTGAAGCAGCCGCCATCGGCAAAAAAGCGCTGAATGCCCTGCGCCGCGGCGGCTTCACGGTCGGTCACATCCTTCTGGTCCGCCCGCCACTGGGTTCGCCAGAGCACCGATGCCTTCAGGGCGGCCTGCGGCTGGCAGACCGGCGCCTGATCCGGTGGCGTGACCGTGACCCGGGTGGTGGCCGTGCCCGCGCAAGCGCCCAGCAGGGCCGCCGCCCCCAGCAGCGCGACCAGGGACAGGGAACCAAACCATCTGTGCAGGGTTGGCCTCATTTCGGGTTTCATGCCAAGGCCGCGCCATTCGTCGCCGGGGCGCCGGGGCCAGTGGCGCGGAATGCTTCGTGGAACATCACCGTTCCGTGCGGCAGGTGCCCATCAAAACACAGCGCGAAAAAGACCTCCGGCGGCACGCCCTCCAGCACCAGATCCGATGGTTTCCTGAAGCCGAACTGCTGGTAGTAGCCCGGGTGCCCGACCAGACAGCAGCCTTGCGCGCCCAGGGCTTTCAACCTGGCCAGGCCTTCCTGAATCAGCGCCCGGCCCACGCCCTGCCGCTGCAACGCCGGCAGCACCGACACCGGGCCCAGGCCGTAACAGTCTGGCGTTCCGTCCGAAAGGGTCACCGGCAAAAAAGCGACGTGGCTGATCACGCGGTCCCCGGATTCGGCGACGAGCGACACCGAAAGCGCTCCGGCCGCGCGCAGGGCCGCGACGATGAATTGCTCAGTCTGCTGGCTGATCGCCAGGGTCTCGAAGGCGGCCATAGTCACCTCGGTGATCGCGCCGAGGTCGGCCGGGGTTTCGTCGCGGAGGGTGAACTTCAAACTCATGGGTCTGGGCTTTCGGGTTTGTCGTGCCCCGGCCTACTGAGAGGCATGAGCACGGATGAAGGCCTGCACCTCGGCACGGATGCGCGGCTGCTCCACCGCGATCAGCAGGTGGCCGCCCCGCTCGAAGCGCCTCAGCCTGGCACCGGGAATGGTAGCCGCCGCGAACTCCGCATTGCGGTAAAGCTGCAGCGTGTCATCCGTGGCATGAAAGATCAGCGTGGGCGTGCGAATGGCCGCAATGCGCCCGTCGGGCATGGCCGCGCGGTTGTCCAGTTCGACCCCGGCGTAGCGCGGCTCGGCCGGGTTCATGAAGTCGATGACCTGATCCACGACCTGCCGCTGCCCTGGCGCGAGCCCGGCGATGACCTCGTCGCTGGCACCCATGAGGTTTATGAACGGCTTGCGCAGCGCGGTACTGACGCCCCAGTAGGCGACGTCGTGCTTGAAGATCATCTTCAGCCGGTCGCCCGCGCGGTTCGCCTCGGCCTGCTGCGCATCGGTGGACGACGCCACGCCACATGACAGCAGCACCAGCGACTGCACCCGCCCGGGATACTTCAGCGCAAAGAACAGCGCCGACGGCCCGCCCTGCGACAGCGCCACCACTGCCGTTCGCCGGATGCCCAGATGATCCAGCAGCCGGGCATAGGCGTCGGCCTGGGTCTCGAAGCTGGCGCCCGCAGGCCGCGTCGAGCCGAGGTAACCGAAGCGCGACGGCGCGATCCAGTGAAAGCCGTCGCCGACCACCGCGCCGGCGATCAGCGCCCCCTGATCAAAGCCGCCACCGCTGCCATGCACCACGAGCACCGGCAAGCCCGTGCCGCCCTGCGCGTATTCAATGCGTTCGTCGCCCGCCGCGAAAACCTTGCTCTGGCCCGAGATGCGGTCGTAGGCAAGCCTGATCTGCCACAGGTACACGCCCGCGATGACGGCTGCTCCGGCCAGCATCGCCACGGTGATCCATCGCAGGGCATTCATGAGGGTCAAGGTTCGCCGGGCCAGGAGACTCAAGAGTGAGACGTTGTGCTGGAAAACACGTTGAGAACGACAACGCCTGCGACGATCAACGCAAGCCCGATGATGGCCGGAACGTCCAGCGTCTGCCCGAAGAAGACCCATGCGATCAGCGCGATGAGCGCAACCCCCGCGCCGGACCAGATGGCATACGCCACGCCAATCGGCATCGTCCTGAGCGTGAGTGACAGAAAGTAGAAGGCTGACAGATAGCCAATCACAACGATGAGCGATGGCCAAAGACGCGTAAAGCCTTCAGACGCCTTGAGGGCTGATGTGGCAATGACTTCGCTGACGATCGCCACCGCAAGAAACATCCATTGCTGCATTTGCTCAGTCCCCGGGTTTGAGACGTTCACGGTTCACCTTGTTCGGCCGGCGCCATAGGCGGCGAACTGAACATGTCAATCACCCGGCAAGATCTGGCGGCAGCATTCGGTACATTTTTGATAGCTCACAATGACCTTTACACGCAGGGTTTCGCCCATCTTATCCAAGAATTGGACATCTGGAGCGCCCTGGAACCCCGTTGAACGCCCGGGCAGCCGCGCTCCCCATCCAGCCACAGCCACGCCCGCGCGCGACAGCCCGTCCGCCCGGCTTCCCGGACAATCAACGCCTTCTCGTTGGTCTTTTGACCGCCCCGTCCAGCAAAGGAGCCTGCCTTGCCGCTTCCGCCGCCCGCCCCCCGCGCGCCCCAGCACACCCGCACCACCGTGTTCAACGGCTACCGCCGCGACGACGGCCTGTGGGACATCGAGGGCGAGCTGCTCGACACCAAGAGCGTGCCGTTCGAGATCGCGGGCGACGGGGTCTGGCAGCCGGGCGAAGCCATCCACGGGCTGAAGATCCGCGTCACCATCGACACCGCCTTCACGATCCGCGACATCGCCGTGGCGATGGACGACGTGCCGCACCCCGAGTGCCCGCAGGCGCAGGCGCCGATGCACCGCATGATCGGCGCCACCATGGGCCCAGGCTGGCGCAAGGCCATCGAAACCCACCTGGGCGGCATCCAGGGCTGCGCGCACCTGCGCGAACTGCTGTTCGCCATGGCCACCGCCGCCTACCAGACCCTGCCCGACGAGGCCGAGCCCGCCGACCCCGCACGCCCGCCGCACCACCTGGGCAAGTGCCTGGCCTGGGATTTCGCGGGCCCGGTGGTGGCGCGGCATCACCCGATGTTCTTCCGCCCGCCGGCTGGCGCCGCCGAATAACCACCCGGCATGTCCCGACCCCGCGGCCCGGCGCCGCCCTGGCAGCGGGCCCACGACGCCCTCCACCGCCGCACCGCGCACCTGCCGCCCACGGTGCGCGGCCTGTTGTGGTCGGCCGCCGCCGGCCTGATCTTCAGCGTGCTCAACGCGCTGATGCGCGCGCTGGCGCTGCACCTGGATCCGTTCCAGGCGCAGTTCCTGCGCTATCTGTTCGGGCTGCTGGTGCTGCTGCCCCTGGTGGCGCGCAGCGCAAGCCTGCGGGCCTGGTGGCCCAAGTCGGTGCGCGGGCAGTTCATCCGCGGCGCGCTGCACACCGCCGGGCTGGTGCTGTGGTTCTGGTCATTGCCGCGCATTCCGCTGGCCGACATGACCGCCATCGGCTTCACCGGGCCGCTGTTCATCATGGTCGGCGCCTGGCTGTTCTTCAGGGAGCCGATGCGCTGGGAGCGCTGGGTGGCGGTGGGCCTGGGATTTGCCGGCGTGCTGATCGTGGTGGGCCCGAAGCTCTCGATCGGACATGGCGGCGGCGGCCTGTGGCACCTGGTGATGCTCGGCTCGGCGCCGCTGTTCGCGGCGTCGTTTCTGGTGACCAAGGCGCTCACGCGCTACGAGACCGCCGGCACCATCCTGCTGTGGCAGGCCATCACGGTCACACTGCTGAGCCTGCCGCTGGCCCTGCCCGGCTGGCAGGCACCCACGCCCTGGCAGTGGGCGGGTTTCCTGGCCTGCGGGGTGCTGGGCAGTGCCGGGCACTACTGCCTGACGCGCTCGTACCAGGTGGCCGACATCTCGGCCACGCAGTCGGCCAAGTTTCTCGATCTGCTGTGGTCGGCCCTGATGGGCTGGCTGCTGTTCGCCGACCTGCCCACCGCCAGCACGTTGCTGGGCGGGCTCATCATCGCCGCAGCCACGCTGTGGCTGGCGCGCCGCGAGGCGAAACGGCCTGCCTGACGCTATCAAATCAATAGCTTCCGGCGGCCGATGGACGCTGGAAAAGGACCGATTTGATCGAAAATTCGGGGTTTTCTTGCCCCCGGCAAGCTCCGCCGAGCCGCCCGGAGCGCCCCGAGCCATCAGGCGACGGGGCCTGCCTGCGCGGCCAGGCTGCGGTCGTAGTCGGTCAGCAGCGCCATGAAGCGCGCCGCCACCGGCGACAGCGTGCGCGCCTTGAGCCAGGCGCAGCCGAAGCGCACGCGCAAGCCCAGGTCCACGCCGGGCAGGCACACCAGCTGGCCCGCGGCCACTTCCGGCGCCACCATGAAGGCCGGCATCAGCGAGATCGCGTGGCTGTGCCGCAGCACGTCCTTGAGCATGCCCGAGAGGTCGCACTCCACCGCCAGCGGGCCGCGGCCCGGCGGCTGGGCGCGCGCGCCCGCGGGCAGGCCGGCCTGCAGCAGCGCCGCCTGCGCCGCGGTCAGGCTGGGGCCGGCGATCGGATAGCTGAACACCGCGGCCGGGCTCGGCGAATCCATCCCCGCCAGCGGGTGCCGCGGCTGGCACACCACCACCAGGCCATGCTCGCTCAGCGCCTGCACCGCAAAGTCGTCCATCAGCTGCACCTGGCTGAGCTCGACCACGATCAGATCCACATCGCGCGCCCGGGCGCGGTCGGGCAGCTCCTGCCAGGGGGCCAGCACGGTCTTGAGACGCAGGCCCGGGTGCGCCAGGTTGAGCCGCCCGAGGGCGGGCCCCACCAGCGCCGAACCGCCGTAGGGGCCCACGCCGATGCGCAGCTCGCCCAGTTCCAGCCCCTGCGTGAGCGCGATGTCGCGCTCCAGGTCGCGCGTGGCGCTGTCGAGCTGGCGCGCATGCGTGAGCAGCAGCCGGCCCACATCGGTGGGTTCGATGGCGCCGCGGTGGCGCTCCAGCACCGGCGCGCCGACGCTCGCCTCCAGCGCCTGGATGCTGCGCGACAGCGCGGGTTGGGTCAGGTGCACCGCCTCGGCGGCGCGGCTGAAGCTGCCGTGTTCGACCACGGCGATCAGATGGCGCAACTGGCGCAACTCCATGCATGACTCCCATTTATCGATTCGATGTTTCGAATGCATTGGACAAATAGTACCGGGAACCGGATCATCCAGCAATGCGCCTCACAGAAGGCGCTTCCCCAATGGAGACATGGCATGAATCCCCAAACCTTTGACTACGTCATCGTCGGCGCCGGCTCGGCCGGCTGTGCACTCGCCGCTCGCCTGACCGAAGACCCGAACGCGACGGTCTGTCTGCTGGAGGCCGGCGGCCCCGACAAGAGCGTGCTGATCCACGCGCCCGCAGGCGTCGTGGCCATGGTGCCCACGAAGATCAACAACTACGCCTACGAGACCGTGCCCCAGCCCGGTCTGAACGGCCGCAGGGGCTACCAGCCGCGCGGCAAGACGCTGGGTGGCTCAAGCTCCATCAACGCCATGCTCTACGTGCGCGGCAACCGCTGGGACTACGACCACTGGGCCTCGCTGGGCAACCCCGGCTGGTCGTACGACGAGGTGCTGCCGCTGTTCAAGCGCTCGGAACACAACGAGCAGTTCACCGACGGTTTCCATGGCCAGGGCGGCCCGCTGAACGTGACCTACCAGCAGCACCAGAGCGCCGTCAACGAGCTGTTTCTGCAAGCCGCCGCCGCCAACGGCATCGCTTTGAATCCGGACTACAACGGTGCCGAACAGGCCGGCGCGTTCCAGTACCAGGTCACGCACAAGAACGGCGAGCGTTGCAGCGCGGCCAAGGCCTTCCTCACGCCCAACCTGTCGCGCCCCAATCTCAAGGTCATCACCCATGCGGTCTCGGCCAAGGTGACGCTGGAAGGCCGGCGCGCCACCGGCGTCGCCTACCACCAGGGTGGCGCCTTGCAGACCGTGCAGGCGCGGCGCGAGGTGATTCTGTCCGCCGGCGCCTTCGGCTCGCCGCAACTGCTGCAGCTCTCGGGCATCGGCGCTGCGGCCGATCTGCAGAAGCTCGGCATTCCGGTGGCGCATGACCTACCCGGTGTGGGCCGCAACCTGCAGGACCATATCGACTACGTGCAGACCTGGCGTGTGCCCAGCCACACCGACACCTTCGGCGTGTCGCTGCGCGGCTCGGCCAGGGTCACCGGCGCCATGCTGGAGTGGAAGAACAAGCGCACCGGCATGGTGACGAGCTCGATCGCGACCTGCGGGGCGTTCTTCCGCTCGTCACCCGAGGTGGCGATCCCTGATCTGCAACTGGTCTTCGTGCTGGGCATCGTAGACGACCATGCGCGAAAGATGCACCTCGGCCACGGCATTTCGTGCCACGTCGATCTGCTGCGCCCGCACAGCCGCGGCACCGTCAGCCTGGCCAGCACCGATCCCCACGATGCCCCGCTGATCGACCCGAAATTCCTGTCCGACGAGCGCGACCTGCCGGTGCTGGTCAAGGGCGGCCAGATGCAGCAGCGCATCCTGGAGTCCAAGCCCTTCGACCCGATCCGCGGCAAGATGCTCTACCCCGCGCGCATCGACGACCCGGCCGGCATGGCGCAGGACATCCGCAACCGCGCCGACACCCAGTACCACCCGGTGGGCACCTGCAAGATGGGCCCCGACAGCGACCCCATGGCCGTGGTGGATGCGCAGCTGCGCGTGCGCGGCATCGACGGCCTGCGTGTCGCCGATGCGTCCATCATGCCGACCCTGATTGGTGGAAATACCAATGCCCCCAGCATCATGATCGGCGATAAGCTCGCTGACCTGCTCCGTTCCAACGCCTGAACGCATTCCAACAACTTCAATCCTTCCAGGAAACTCCCATGAACCAGACCATGAACAAGACCCTGGGCAGCGCGCTGCTCATCACCCTGCTGGCCCTCGCCGGCTGCGGCAAGAACACCGGCGTCGGCGGCACGGCCGGCGACGCCGAAACGGCCACCCAGAAGGCCAACGAACTGATCGCCCAGGAACTCAAGCTCGACGACCCCCAGGACTTCGAAGACGCCAAACGCGGCTTCATCGCCGCGCCCGAAGGCAAGATCATGGCGGCCGACGGCACCACGGTGCTGATCGACTTCGATGCCTACAAGTTCGTCGATGGCAAGGCGCCGCCGACCGTCAACCCCAGCCTGTGGCGCCACGCCACGCTGAACAAGGGCGTGGGCCTGTACAAGGTGCGCGACGGTGTGCACCAGCTGCGCGGCTTCGACATCTCCAACATCACGCTGATCGACGGCAAGACCGGCTGGATCGTCGTGGACGCCCTCACCTCGCGAGAGAGCTCGGCCGCTGCGATGGCCTTTGCGCGCAAGCACCTGGGCAACAAGCCGGTCACGGCGCTGGTCTTCACGCACAGCCATGCCGACCACTTCGGCGGCGCGCTCGGGGTGGTGACGCCGCAGGAAGTGGCCGAACGCAAGATCCCCGTGATCGCCTCGGAAGGCTTCATGGAGGAAGCCACCAGCGAGAACATCCTGGTCGGCACCGCGATGGCGCGCCGCTCGATGTACCAGTTCGGCAAGAACCTGGCGCCCGGCCCGAAGGGCGCGGTCGACACCGGCCTGGGCAAGAACGTGTCGTACGGGGCCATCGGCATCCTGGAGCCCACCCAGCTCATCACGAAACCCACGCAGGAGCTGGTCCTCGACGGCCTGCGCGTCGTGTTCCATAACGTCCCCGGTGCCGAGGCCCCGGCCGAGATGACCTTCTCGGTGCCCGAGTACAAGGTCTACGGCGGCGCCGAGAACCTGGCACAGACCATGCACAACCTGCTGCCCGTGCGCGGCGCCAAGGCGCGCGACGCGCTGCGCTGGTCCACCTACATGCAGGAGGCGCTGGACCAGCTCGGTGACGCCGAGGTCTACGTGGGCCAGCACAACTGGCCGGTCTGGGGCCAGGCGCGCATCCGCGAGTTCATCACCAAGAACCGCGATGTGTACAAGTACACCCATGACCAGACGGTGCGCCTGGCGAACGCCGGCCACACCCCGCGCGAGATCGCCGACCTGATCAAGCTGCCGAAGTCCTTGGCGTCCTACCCCAACACGCGCGGCTACTACGGCGACCTGCGCCACAACGTCAAGGCGGTCTACCAGCTCTACCTGGGCGCCTACGACGGCAACCCGGCCAACCTGAACCCGCTGCCGCCGCAGGAATCTGCCAAGCGCTACCTGGAGCTGCTCGGCGGCCCCGACAAGGCCGTGGCCGCCGCGCAGGCCGCCTACGACAAGGGCGACTTCCGCTGGGCGGCCGAGCTGCTCAACCACGCCGTCTTCGGCGCGCCCGACAACAAGGCCGCCAAGGAACTGCTGGCACGCACCTACGACCAGATGGGCTACATGTCCGAGGCGGCCACCTGGCGCAACAGCTACCTGACCGCCGCCCTGGAGCTGCGCAATGGCCCGCCCAAGAAGGGTATCGACCGCTCGGCCCTGATCGACATGCTGTACCAGACGCCGATCGAACGCTTCCTGGAGGCCATGGCCGCCGGTCTGAACGGCCCCGAAGCCGAAGGCAAGGACCTCAAGGTCAACCTGGTGCTGACCGACCAGAAGACCTCGTACGTGCTGTGGATCGAGAACGCGGTGCTGCATTTCAAGAAGGCCCCGCCGGACGCCGGCGCCAACGCCACCCTTTCGCTGACCAAGCCGATCTTCATCAAGATGATGGCCGGCACCGCCGGGGTGAAGGACACCCTGCTGAGCGACGACCTCAAGATCGACGGCAGCAAGATCGACCTGGTGCGCTTCTTCAGCCTGATCGACAAGGCGCCGGGCACCTTCCAGATCGTGACCAAATAACGCGCAGAACCCAATCGAGAGACCCCCCCATGGAAGTCAAACTGAATGCAACGGCCGACCACGTGTTCGGCCTCCTGACCGACCCGAAATGGCTCGAGGCGCGCAGCCTGGCCTTGGGCGAGCTGAGCGCGAAATGTTCAGCCCGCAAGAGTGGCGGCGTGCAGGTCACGATGAAGCGGCGCGTGCACCGCGACATGAACGCCATCATTGCCAAGGTCCTCAATCCGGATAGCGACATCGAGATCGTCGAAAAATGGTCGGGCGACGGCGACCGCCGCCAGGCAACCTATGCCCTGACCATCGTCGGCAAACCGGTCACGGTCAGCGCCGACATCGAACTGGAGGCAACCGGCAAGACCTGCGTCTACCGGATCACGCACCGGGGGCATGTCAAGGTGCCCTTGATCGGTGGCGTGATCGAGAAGTTCGTCGTCGGAGAAACCGAAAAGGGGTGCATCGATGAGCTCAACTACCTGGCCAACTACCTGAAGAAAAACAAGTAGCCCGGGCCATCGTCCGAATTCCAGAATAAGCGTCCATCGGTCAACAGGAGACACTGTGCCCGCCCTATCCGTCATCGATCTCGCGATGTTTCTGCTGGAAACGGGCGAGCGTCCCTACAACATCGGCCCCCTCGCCATCATTGCGCCGCCGGCAAACTTTCGCGGCAATTTCGCCGACAAGCTGCTGGAGCGCATGCTGAAACGCCCTGTGGGTGCGCCGTTCAACTACCGGCTGGGGAGTTCGGCGTTGGGCATTCCAACGCTGGAGATCGATGAGCAGGCGGACGCCCGCCAGCACGTCAAACGGCTGACGCTGGACGCGCCAGCTTCCATGGATCAGCTGTGCGCCACGGTCAGCCGCCTGCATGAAGTCCGCATCGATCGCTCCGGATTGTTGTGGGAGCTCTACGTGATCGACGGTCTGGAGGACAACCGCGTCGCCCTCTACGGAAAGGTCCACCATGCCATCATCGACGGGCGTACCTTCGTGCAGGTGGTGTCCAACTGGTTTGCGCCAACCGCGTCGGACAAGACCGTCCGGGCCCTGTGGGAAGGTGTGCCCAAGGCGCCCCGCAGGACGCCGGCGAAACGGTCGCTCGTGGAATTCGTCGGCGGCACGATCCGCCAAACCGCGGCGACCACCGCGTCCGCGTTCGGCCTTTACAAGCTGCTGGCCCGCCAGGCATTGACCACCGTCGGCGTGGACAGCGCGTTGACCGTGCCGGTGCTCGGCGTACCCAAAGTTTTCCAGGGCGAAGCGGTTGCCGGGCGTGAATTCGGCTTCTGCACGCTGCCGATTGCGGAGGTCAAGGCGGTTGCCAAGGTGCAATCGGCCAGTGTCAACGATGTGTTTCTGGCTATCGTCGACGCCGCCATGGCCCGCCTGCTGTCAGACTCCAACGACCTGCCCGCGGAACCCCTGGTGGCCGACATGCCGCTGGCCCTCAACGACGCAAAAGGCGGAAACCAGATTGCCGTCCTGCAATTCCCTCTGGGCGCGCCGCAGATGAGCGTGCTGGAACGCCTAGCCGCCATCCGCACCCAGGCCGGTCGCGTCAAGGACATGCTCAAGCAGGAATCCGCCAGCACCTTGATGCTCTACACGACGCTGGTCCACGGCGTCCCCGCCTTGCTGGAAAAGATGGGTCTGCGCGAAAGCGTGCGCGTCAGCAACGTGCTGATCTCCAACCCCTTCGGCCTGCTGGAAGAGCGCTTCCTGATGGGCGGGCGTGTCGAACTGGCGCTGCCCATGGCCGTGGTGGCCGCCGGACAGATGCTCAACGTCACCGCCGTCACCGCAGCCGACAAGTTCCAGATCGGATTCCTGGCCGTGGCCAAGGCCGTGCCAACGTTCGAGCGCCTGGCACGCTACACCGTCGAGGCGTTCAACGACCTCCGGCAGGCCAGCGAGCCCGCCGTACCCACCCGGCACCGCCGCGCCAGCGTGAAGCCGCGACCCCGGGCCAGCGCCCGCGCGCGGACGCCACGCTGAACCACCCTCGACGCAAGACCGTTTCCATCGCCCCATCTTTCAACGCTTCACAGGAGTTCTCGCCATGAATCCCAAACCCTGGCTCGCCACCTACCGCGAGAACGGCATTGCCGAATCCGTCAACGCCGACGCGTACCCATCCGTCGTGCACATGCTTGACGAGGCCATGCAACGCTACGCCGACCAGCCCGCCTTCCGGGCTTTCGGCCAGACCCTGAGCTTTGCCGATGTGGACCGCCAGTCCGCGGCCTTCGCCGCCTGGCTGCAGCAGCGCCTGGGCGTGAAGAAGGGCGACCGCATCGCCGTGATGCTGCCCAACCTGCTGGCCTTCCCCATCGCCTGCATCGGCATCTTGCGCGCCGGTGCGGTGCAGGTGAACGTGAACCCGCTCTACACCCCGCGTGAACTCGAACACCAGCTGAAGGACTCCGGCAGCGAGACCATCATCATCTTCAACGGCTCCACGCCCACGCTCGCCGAAGTGGCCACCAAGGCCGGCATCAAGACCGTGATCACCGTGGCCCCGGGCGACGGCACCGGTGCCGCCCTGCCCGCGCCGCCGGTCGATCCGCGCCTGACGGGCAGCATTGCCTTTGCAGATGCCTTGCGCGACGGCGCCGGGCTGACGCGCACCCCGGTTGATTTGAGCGGCGACGACCTGATCTTCCTGCAGTACACCGGCGGCACCACCGGCTTGTCCAAGGGCGCGGCGCTGTCGCACCGCAACCTGGTGGCGAACGTCGAGCAGTTCAAGGCCACCATGCCCTCGGCGGTGCGCCCCGGGCAGGAGGTCATCGTCACCGCGATTCCGCTGTATCACATCTTCGCGTTGATGGTGAATTTCCTGACCTACTTCTCGGTCGGTGCGGACAGCTGGCTGGTGGCCAATCCGCGCGACATGGATGGTTTCGTCGAGACGCTCAAGAAGTCAAAGCTCACGGTCTTCATGGGCGTCAACACCTTGTACGCAGGCCTGGTCATGCACCCGAAGATCCGCGAGGTCGACTTCTCGCACCTGCACCTGGCCGGCGGCGGCGGCGCGGCCGTCGTGGGGGCCACGTCGGCGAAGTGGAAGGAGATCACCGGCCAGTTCATCCGCGAGGGCTACGGCCTGTCGGAAACCAGCCCGGTGCTGTCGTTCAATCCGGCATCCATCAAGGAGTTCTCCGGCACCACCGGCCTGCCGATGCCGAGCACCGACATCAAGCTGCTCGACGATGCGGGCGTTGAAGTCGCGCTCGGCCAGTCGGGCGAAGTCTGCGCCAAGGGGCCCCAAGTCATGCGCGGTTACTGGAACCAGCCCGAGGCCAATGCCGTGGCCTTCACACCCGACGGGTATTTCAAGACGGGTGACGTCGGCGTGTTCGACGACAAGGGGTTCCTGAAGATCGTGGACCGCAAGAAGGACATGGTGCTGGTCTCGGGCTTCAATGTGTACCCGAACGAAGTCGAGGCGGTGGCCACCGCCTGCCCCGGCGTGGCCGAATGCGCCTGCGTCGGCGTGCCCGACGACAAGACCGGCGAGGCCGTCAAGCTGTTCGTGGTCAAGGCGCCCGGCGCCACCCTGAGCGCCGATGAAGTGATCGCCCATTGCCGCAAGGAAATGACCGCCTACAAGGTCCCGAAGACGGTGGTGTTCCTGGACGCGCTGCCGAAGTCCACCGTGGGCAAGATCCTGCGGCGCGATCTGCGCGGCGTGTGACTCGGTTCGCGGCCTACCGGGTCGCCACCAGGCCCGGCGGCTGCCAGCTGCCGGCCCCGGCGGGCAGGATGGACGGTGGCGTGTCCTTGGGCCAGTACAGGCGCATCACCAGGTAGATCGGGCCGTCCGGCGCGGGCAGCCAGTTCGCTTCCTTGCCCTTGCCAGGCGAGTCCTTCTGGATGGTGAGCGTCAGCGAACCATCCGGATTCTTCTTCATGCCCGACAACATGGGGGAGTTGATGAGGTAACGGTTGATCGGATTGTCGATCAGCAGCTGCGTCTTGCCGTCGTACATCGTCACCGACCAGAAGGCGTTCACCGGCGGCAATTGCCCCACGGGGAAGGTCAGCGTGTAGTCGTGCTTGCTGCCGTCCAGCACAGCGCCACTGACGTCCTCGCGCGTCATCGGGTACATCGCTTCGACGGCGTCGTTGCCATAGATGCCCCCCTTGGCCGCGGCGGCGCGTTTGAGCCAGTCGCCATTGAAGAAGCCACGGTCGCCGAACATGGCGCCGACCTTCCAGCCATTGACGTTCTTCATGCCGTTGGTCATGAACGCGTCGATCTTGCCGTCGCCTTCCTTCATCGCCAGCAACAATGCGGCCTTGTGCTCCAGCGAAAGGTCCTTGAACTCGAAGGTCTTGCCGGGCCCGATGCCGATGCTGGCCATGCGCGCACGGACGCCACGGTCCTCTGCGGTAACCGGCACATACTGCAGCGCCGCATCAAGGTAGGCGAAGAAGTTGTCCTTGATGCCGGCCGTCGTGGCCGGCACAAAAGCAATCTCAGGCGCAGCAGGTGGTGCTGGCTGTTTCAGGAAGCTGGAAAGCGGCTGCGCCTTGTAGCCCGTCTGCACCTTCACCACGTTGGGCATGTCCGCCGCGTTGAACAGCTGGGTCCGGAAGATGGTCAGCCCGAACGGCGTGGTGGACTGGAACACCTTCTTGATGCCGGGCGGCGTTTCGCCCTTCCAGTCCGGCCCCACCACCAGGTAGTTGCCGGCCTCGCTGCCGGTGGCCCGGCTGCCGATGTAGCCATAGTTGTAGGTGTTGCCGTCGACCAGTTGCACCGAGTAGTAGCGCTTCTTGTCCACCGCCGGCACCGAGATCACCATCGGTTCCGCGCGCAGGTCCAGCCAGAGCATCGAGTACGGTGTGTCGCTGTTGGGCGTGACGACGGCGGTGTCCTTGGGCGTGAAGACGCGCGATTCGTTGAAGATGGCGTTGAACGGCCCCTTGTACTGGCCGGAGTTCTTGTCCACCACAAATTCGTTCATCACCGCGTAATTCATCACGATGGGCAGGCCGAAGATGAAGGCCTCTTCGGCGATCGCCTTGACCTCTGCAATACCGGGGCGGCCATCCTTGGCCGGACCTGAGGCCGCCCCTGCGGCGGAGGCGGCCGGCGTTGCGGGCGCCTTCGCGGCCTGGTTGATGGGGTCATCCTTCTTGCCGCAACCGGCCAGCGCAAGTGCGGCGGCAAGCGCAAGGAGGGTCAATGGGTTGAGGTACATAGGAACTGGGTTCTCCATAGAAAGAGCGCGAGCCCGCAGGCACTCGGGTGACTCTTCGCAAAAGGGGGGGCCGTCGCGGACCGATTGTAGGTTCGCGCGCGCCCCTCAGGTGGGGCACGCCGGGTCGGGACCGAGCCGACCGGCGGGCCGTCAGGCGACTCATGGCCAGGCGATCAAGGCTTGCGGCGCGTGCGGCGCCGGGCCCAAACACGCAAGCGCCAGAACAGCTTGACGCCCAGATACCCACCCGCGGCCCCGCCCACTGCAAACAGGCCCATGCCAAGCAGGGTCGGCCAGCCGAATGCGGACAACCATTCGATGGTGCCAACGCCTTGTGGAGCTGCAGCGGCCAGGGGTTCACCCAAAACCAGCGCGCCCACCTGGTAGGCCAGCCAGAGCCAGAAACTGATCGTCAGCGGATTGGTCACCATCGTCATCGCAGCGGCGACCGGGATGTTGGCGCGCCACCAGGTGCAGTGAGCCGCTGCCACGACCACCTGGGCGGCCGGAATGACAAACGCCCAGAACGTGCCCACCGCAACTCCGCGCGCGACAGACTCGTGCTGCAGGCGCCAAAGACGTGGGTCGACCAGCCTGCCGGCGACGGGCCGCAGCCACCGGTGGGCGACCAGTTCCTCGCGGCCGGGCAGCGACTGGCGCAATCGCTCCGTCCAGCCCGGTAGCGGGCGAGTCATGGCGCCAGGCCTTCGGTCGTCATCAGGTGCATCAAGTTCGGCCCTTCTGTTTGAGGAGCCCATGGTGCCGCTCGGCAGGCCCTGGCAGAAGCAGGAAACTCCGCCTGAACATTCCCTTTTTTACGAACTAAATTCAAAATTAAATCAGTCTAAACATACTTATTTCAAACTAAACTCCACCAACACCTGTGCGGTGGCGCTCAAGCAAGACCCACAGGCGGTGCAGGCAGAAAAGCTTGCTGTAAATCCATACTCAAGGCTGAATCGACATGGAAACAATTGCTCCCCTGTGGCTGTGGACCACCTTCGGTGCCATCGTGCTGGTGTCGCTGTTCATCGACTTCGTGGTGCTCAAAAAGCAGGGTTCGCACGACATCGGGGTCAAGGAGGCGCTGAACTGGTCGCTGGTCTGGATCGCCCTGAGCTTCCTGTTCAACGGCCTGTTCTGGTGGGCCGTGAAGGACAGCACCGGCTCCACCGAGATGGCCAATACCAAGTCGCTGGAATTCCTGACCGGCTACCTGATCGAGAAGTCCCTGGCGGTGGACAACATCTTTGTCTTCCTGATGATCTTCACCTACTTCGCGGTGCCCACGGCGTTCCAGAAACGGGTGCTGATGATCGGCATCATTGGCGCGATCGTGCTGCGCACCGTCATGATCCTGGTGGGCGGCTGGCTGCTGGCCGAGTTCCACTGGATCCTGTACGTGTTCGGTGCCTTCCTCATCCTCACCGGCGTGAAGATGTGGTGGGCGGCCGGCAAGGAGCCCGACCTGGAGGACAACCCCGCCTTGAAACTGTTGCGCAAGCTGTTGCCGGTCAGCAAAAACTACGACGGTGAAAATTTCTGGACCGTGGAAAACGGCAAGAAGATCGCCACGCCGCTGTTCATGGTGATCTGCCTGATTGCACTCACTGACGTGATCTTTGCGGTGGACTCCATCCCCGCCATTTTTGCGATCACCAGCGACCCCTTCATCGTCCTGACCAGCAACGTGTTCGCGATTCTGGGTCTGCGCGCCATGTACTTCCTGCTGGCGGCCGTGGCCAACAAGTTCCACCTGTTGAACTACGGGCTGGCCGTGATCCTGGTGTTCATCGGCACCAAGATGTGCCTGATCGACCTCTACAAGATTCCGGTCGGCGTCTCGCTGGGCGTCGTGGTCGGGATCCTGGCCGTGACCATGCTCCTCAGCGTGCGCACCGCCAACGTCCCGGCCAAGGGACAGAAAGCCTAAAGCGGTGCCTGAAGCAAGCGCTGCACCAGCGGGTGCTTCACCTTGCGCTCGGTCCCGATGGCGAAGAACTCTTCGGTGACGCCTTCGCAGGGGCCCAGGCGCTGCACGGCGTAGTGCGCCAGCAGGTTCTCGTGCACCCATTCGGCCGCCGGGAACAGGCCCATGCCACCGGCACCAAAGGTCTTGAGCAGGGCACTGTCCTCGAACTCGCCCGCCACGCGCGGGCGGATCGCGCGCTGCTCGAACCAGTGGTCCAGACGCACGCGCACAGCCGTATGGGCCGTGGGCAGCAGCACCGGCATGTCGGCCAGGCTTTGCGGGAAGTTCGTGCTCGCGGCCTTCACGAGCTCGGCCGTGCCGTACCAGGCGAAGGCCGACGAGCCCAGGGCGTGGCTGTAGAGCTTGATGTTGGGGTTCGTGGGTGCGGGCCGGTCCGACAGCACCACGTCCAGCCGGTGCAGCGCCAGATCACCGAGCAGATCGTCCAGTTCACCCTCATGGCACAGCAGCCGCAGGTTGGGCTCCGTCAAGGCCGGTTGCAGGAGACGGTGCACCACCAGCTTGGGCAAACCATCGGAGATGCCGACCGCCAGGCGCACCGCCGGTGTGCTCACCGTATCGCGCACGAGCGCCGGCAATTGCTCACCGAGCTGAAAGATCTGGTCGGCCTGCCGCATGGCTGCCAGGCCGGCCTCGGTCAGCACCAGCCCGCGACCCGCGGGCTTGAGCAGGGCATAGCCCAGCGAGCGCTCCAGCTCGCGCACCTGCGCGCTCACGGTCTGCACCGCCATGTCCAGTTTGTCGGCAGCCCGCGATATCCCTCCCTCCTTGGCCACGACCCAGAAGTAATACAGGTGCTTGTAGTTGAACGGCGTGCTCATGTGTCGGTTTTTAGGGATTATCGATAACAAATTATCTGCTTTTTTGGAAGGAGGAGGCCGTCTATCTTCGAGCTTCATTTCACTCCCCGGAGAATCTTTCATGCAGATCATCGTCGAATCCCGCGATGCCGACGCCACCCCGATGCGCGAGCTGTCCATCGCGCGCGTGCGCTTTGCCCTGCGCCGGCTGAAGGCTCTGGTGCCGCGCGCAAAGGTGCAGTTTTCCGACGTCAACGGACCCCGCGGCGGCATCGACAAGCGCTGCCAGGTCGAGCTCAAGACCGACAGTGCTGGCACCGTCGTGATTGCGTCGCTGGCGCGCGACTGGCGCACTGCGCTGGACCGTTCCATCGCACGGGCCACCCGGGTCCTGACGCGCAGCCTTCAGCGCAGCCAGAAGCCTGCCCGCGGCCGCACCGCGAAGCTCGCCCTCGGGGGCTCCCATGAGTGAGGTCATCCCTCCGGACATGGCCGTCGGCGGCCTCATCTTCGCGGCAGCCGTGCTCTACGCTGCGTGGCATGAATACGCACGAAGCAACCGCCGTGATGCCGGATTGCTGGCCGCAACGGGTGCGCTCAGCCTGATGGGCAGTGCGGCAGTGTGGGCCCTGTAAGCCCCGCCGGACCACCCATCCCGTTTCTCCATGCCTGTTGATCCAACCCACAAACATACCTATGAAATGTCCTGCCTGCCCCGACACCACCCTCGTGATGACCGACCGCCAGGGTGTCGAAATCGACTACTGCCCTGCCTGCCGCGGCATCTGGCTGGACCGGGGTGAACTCGACAAGCTGCTGGATCGTGCAGCCACGGCAACGGCCGCTGCGCCGGTGCCGTCGCAAACCCCACAGCACCACCGGCGCCCGGACTTCGAAGACTCGGACTACCGCCAGGCGCAGCACGATCCGCGCCGGCGCAAGAAGTCGTGGCTGAACGACTTCTTCGATTGAGACGAATACCCACCCGATGCAAAGCTTCCTCGACCCCGCCATCCTGTTCTTCGTTTTTGGCATTCTGGCCGGGTCGTTGAAGTCGAATCTGGAGATACCGCCGCCCATCTCGCGGTTCCTGTCGCTCTACCTGTTGATGGCCCTGGGCCTGAAGGGCGGCTTTTCCCTGGCCCAATCCGGCCTGACGGCAGACGTGCTCATCAGCCTGGCGGCCGCGCTGGCCATGGCGACGCTGGTGCCCGTGCTGGGCTACCTGACATTGCGCCGCTTCCTCAACCGCTTCGATGCCGCGGCGATTGCCGCCACCTACGGCTCGGTCAGCGCCGTCACCTTCATCACGGCCGTTCAGTACCTGGACAACCATGGCATCAGCTTTGGCGGCCACATGGCCGCCGCCATGGCGCTGATGGAATCGCCCGCTATCGTGCTGGCGGTGGTGCTGGCCAACCACGCGCGTCGAACAACGACGCTTTCGAATGAGCCGGTATCCGCAGTCAGCAACGCCCCCCTGGGCCGCATCCTGCACGAAGCGCTGACCGATGGCGCGCAGCTCCTGCTGCTGGGCGCAATGCTGATCGGCGTGCTGACCGGCGAGTCGGGCCAGGCCGCGATGAAGCCCTTCTCGGTCGATCTGTTCAAGGGCATGCTGGCCTTCTTCCTGCTGGACATGGGCCTGCTGGCCGCGCGCAACATGGGCAAGCTGAGGGGGCAGTCCGTCTGGTTGCTGGTCTATGCCATCGCCGGGCCATTGGTGCATGCCAGCATTGCGCTGGCGCTGGGCTCGGTGGTGGGCATGTCCGCGGGCAATATGGCCCTGCTGATGGTGCTGGCGGCCAGCGCCTCCTATATCGCGGTGCCGGCGGTCATCCGCCACGCCATCCCCGAGGCCAACCCGTCGCTGTACTTCGGCATGTCGCTGGGGCTGACCTTTCCGTTCAACATCCTGATCGGCATCCCGCTCTATGTGCAGGTGGCGCAGCTGTGGCGATGAGTTTCCGCTTTTTGCGAAGTCGCGGTTCTGCAAAGGCTGATTGCGCACGCCGGCTTGCCACTTGACACTGACATGTCGTTTTCAAAGACAACTGACCAAACAACCCGAATGAAGGAAACATTCATGCGCCGATATGCACCCAACAGCCCGCAGGCCGCCGCCCGCATCGTGGCCCTGACCGTCATCGCCGATGGCGATGTTGGCGCCGCCGAGCTGGCCTTGCTCGACGAACTCGCCGTGCACCGGCAGCTGGGGCTGGAGCGCGAAGCCTTGCATGCGGTCGTCGACCAGCTCTGCGCGGACCTGTTGTCCAGCCATCAGCTCGCCTGGTCCGATACCTGCCCGGTGGACGAGTACACCCTGGCCGAGTTGATGGGCGAGATCGATGACCCGGCCCTGCGCAGAAAGGTGCTGGGCCTGTGCGTCCGCCTGGCCGAGGCAGACGATCTCGTCGCCGAGGGGGAATCCGGTGTGCTGATGGCCGCCATGGCGCACTGGGGCTTGAACCATCGGCTCCTGCATGCGTACGACACCGGACGGTCGCGGCAAGCGGCGTGACGCCCGGGGTGCTTCAGCCCGCCAGATCCCCGAGCCACTGCATCGCTGCCTGCAGCTCTGCCGCCCGGATCTCATGCGTGCCGGGGTACTCGTGGTAGGTCAGGGCGACGGGCAGCGTGCTCGCAAGATCGCGGATGGCGCGGGCGCTGGCGATGGGAATCACCCCGTCCTGCAGGCCATGACTGACCCAGAGCTGCTTGCCATTCAGCGCCTGCGCCGGCGCGGCCAGCGCATCCACCTCGGGCAGCAGGCGGCTGTGCATCACCATCGCGGCCTGCAGCAGCGCCGGCTGCGTGCGCAGCAGGCTCAGCGCCATGATGCCGCCCTGGCTGAAGCCGCCGAGCACCACGCGCTGCGGCGGCACGTCGAGCTGGTGCGCCACCGCCTGCACCGTGCGCACGATGGCCTCGCGGCTGACGGTCTCCTGCGCGGTGTCGATACGGCGCGAGCCATCGGAGGCCACGCTGAATTCGAACCAGGCGTAGCTGTCCGGCCCCAGGACGAAGGGCGCGCGCAGGCTCACCACATGGAACGGCGCCGGCACGAAGTCGGACAGGCCAAACAGGTCGTCCTCGTTGCTGCCGACGCCGTGCATCAGCACCAGCAGCCAGGGCTGCGTCACCCCGGGCGCGGGTGGACGATGCAATAGTGATAGCAGCTTGTGACCATCCGACGCTGGGATCGTGCCATTTTGATTCACATTTCGGCTCATGGAAGGCTTTCCGGGCCTGACAGGGCAAAGGCGTCCATCGCGAGCATGCTGTACATCACCTCGCGGCTGATGTAGTCGGTCTGCAGGGGTGTTTCACCGCCCCAGCCGGCCGCGCCGAGCGTGAAGAAGATCGGCAGGAAATGGTCTTCGGTCGGGTGTGCGCGGCGGGCATGCGGCGCCAGCTCGCGGTAGTTGAACAGTGCGACGCGATCCCCGCGCGTCACGGCCGATTCCACCCAGCGGCTGAACTCCAGCACATACGGCGAGGGCTCGCGGCCGCCGCCGAAGAACTCGCCCAGGTTGTGCGTCATGCTGCCCGTGCCCATCACCAGCACGCCCTCGCTGCGCAGCCCGCCCAAAGCCTGCCCCAGCGCAAACACTTCTTTCGGGCCATACCCGACCGGCAGCGCCACTTGCACGACCGGCACATCGGCCTGCGGGTACAGGTGCATCAGCGGCACCCAGGCGCCGTGGTCCAGTGGGCGCTGCGCATCGGCCTGCGCGACGATGCCCGCTTGTTGCAGCTGGCCCAGCACCTGCCGACCCAGCTCGACTGAGCCCGGCGCCGGATATTGCAGCTGGTACAGCTCGGCCGGGAATCCGCCGAAGTCGTGCCAGGTGGCGGGCGCGGGGTTGGTCATGACAGCTGGTGTACGCGCCATCCAGTGCGGCGACATCACGACGATGCCGCGCAGTGCCGACGCCGGCGCATGGGCCTGGGCCCAGGCCCACAGCGCCGGGCCGGTGGTGCCGGCATCGGTGGCGAACAAAGGCGCGCCGTGGGAAACGAACAGGGTGGGCAGGGTGGCAGCGGTCACGAAAAACTCCTCAGAACAGGTCTGATGAGAACTTTATTGGATTCACCGAAAAAGATAAACAGGCCCTGGAGCGACAATTTGTCAATCCAATCACAACAATCAGCGCGGCGGGTGCCGTCCGGCTGCGGCGAGATCGAACAACTTCACCTGCTGCGCCACATGCGCGAGCAAGCCCTCGCAGGCGTCCTCGATGAGGTCCAGCACCCGCTCGAATCCGGCCGCTCCACCGGCGTAGGGGTCGGGCACAACCGGGCTGCGATACCGTTGGCAGAACTCGGTCAGGCGGCGCACCTTGTGCTGGTGGGCGTCGGGACAGCGGGAGCGAGCCACGGCCTCGTTGTCGTCGTCCATCACCAGCAGGAGATCGGCCTGCAGGAAATCCACGTCGCGCAGCGGGCGCGAGCGCAGGTCCGACAGGTCGTAGCCGCGCCGGGCCGCGTGCTGCTGGCTGCGCGCATCGGGTGGCGCGCCCTCGTGCCAGCCGTGCGTGCCGGCCGAATCGACCCGCACCCGGTCGGCCCAGCCGGCCCGGGCCACCCGGTCGCGAAACACGCCATGCGCCGTCGGGCTGCGGCAGATATTGCCCATGCAGACGAACGTGACGGTGAACACGGGCCGGTCCGCGATGGCGCCCTCGCCCGGTTGCAGGGTGGCCGTGCTCATGCCTCGGCCTGGGCCGCGATCTGGCGCAGCGCCTGCTCGAACACCGCGGCCGGCTGCCCGCCGGAGATCAGGTGCCGGTCGTTGATGATGACGGCTGGCACCGAGTGAATGCCAGCGCGCTGGTAGAACTGCTCCTGCTGGCGCACCTCGGCGGCGTACTCGTCACTGGCCAGGATCTCGCGGGCACGCGCCTGGTTCAGCCCCACTTCCGCCACGGCGGCCAGCAGCACCTCGGGCGATTCGGGGCTTTCGCCGCGGCCCTGGTAGGCCGCCAGCAGCGCCTTTTTCAGCGCGACCTGCTTCGCCGCGTCTTCCAGGCTGGCCCAGTGCAGCAGACGGTGCGCGTTGAAGCTGTTCCAGATGCGGCCACGCCCGGCCGGGCGGAAGGTGAAGCCCACCTCGGCGCCGCGCTGGCGGATGGTCTCGCGGATCTGCGCCTGCTGCTCGGGCGTGGAGCCGTACTTCTCGGTCAGGTGCTCGGTGATGTCCTGGCCGCCCGGCGGCATCTGCGGGTTCAGCTCGAACGGCTGGAAATGCAGCTCGGCGCTGACCTCGCCTTTGAGGGCATCGAGCGCCTGCTCCAGCGCGCCCAGGCCCACGGCGCACCAGGGGCAGGAAATATCGGAGACGAAATCGATCTTGAGGGTGGTGGTCATGGCGGCGCTTTCGAGGAGAATGCCGCGGGCTTCGGGCCGGATCGGCCCGCCGCAGCGGCGGTGTGTTTGAATCAGGGTCGTCATTTTCAACCCAAGCCCAAATCCCTGCCGCCATGGACGCCTTGCGCCAGCTTGAAGCCTTCGTCGCCGTGGTGCGCGCGGGCAGCTATGTCAAGGCTGCCGAGCGCCAGGAGACCTCCAAGGCTGTGCTCTCGCGCCAGGTGCTCGAGCTGGAAACCCGCCTGGGCACGCGGCTGCTGAACCGCACCACCCGGCGCCTGTCGCTGACCGAGACCGGCGCGGCCTACTTCGAGCGCTGCGTGCAGATCCTGGACGACCTGCGCGAGGCCGACGCCGCCGCGGGAGCCACCACGGCCACCGCCCGCGGGCGCCTGCGCATCAATGCGCCGCTGACCTTCGGCAACCTGCATCTGGCGCCGCTGTGGGGCGAGTTCCTCAAGCTGCACCCGGCGGTGGAGCTCGACATCACCCTGACCGACCGCGTGGTGGATCTGGTGGAGGAAGGCTTCGACCTGGCGGTGCGCATCGCGCCCACCGGGCGCCTGCCCAGCAGCTCGCTGGTGGCGCGCACCATTGCCGACGACCGCATCGTGCTATGCGCCTCGCCCGGCTACCTGCGCGGTGCGCCGGCGCTTACGCATCCCGCCGACCTCGCCGCGCACGCGGTGATGGCCTACGCCTGGTGGTCGGGCGGTGACAGCTGGCAGTTCAGCGGCGCCGACGGCGCCACGGCCGACGTCACGGTGCGCCCGCGCCTGCGCACCAACAGCGGCGACACCTGCCGTGCCGCCGCGCTGGCCGACCAGGGTGTGATCTACCAGCCCGCGTTCCTGGTGGGGCCGGACCTGCGGGCGGGGCGGCTGGTGGAACTGCTGAGCGACTGGCACGGCCCGACGCTGGACATCCACGCCGTCTATCCCAGCCGAACGCACCTGTCGGGCAAGGTGCGCGCGATGGTGGATTTCCTGGCGCAGGCTTTCGTGCAGCCGGGCTGGCGTTGACAACGTGCCCGGCACCATGACCTGCGAGCCTATTCGCCGCTGCCGCCCACCTTGCCCCGCAGCGACTTGATCTGTCCGCGCTGGCTCTTGCCCTCCAGCCGGCGCTGCTTTGACGCGTAGGTGGGCTTCGTCGCCCGCCGGGCCCGGGGCGGCCGCGCCACGCGGTTGACGACCTCGCCCAGCCTCAGCAACGCGTCCTGCCGGTTCTGCTCCTGCGTGCGAAAACGCTGCGCCTTGAGGATCAGCACGCCCTCGTCGGTGATGCGCGAGTCGCGCAGGGCCAGCAGCCGCTCCTTCACGTCCTCGGGCAAGGATGACGCCCGGATGTCGAATCGCAGGTGCACCGCACTGGACACCTTGTTGACGTTCTGCCCGCCCGCACCCTGGGCCCGGATCGCCGTGATCTCGACCTCGGACTCGGGGATGATGAGAGGGGCAGCGGTGGACATGGCAAGGGCAAATTCTTCGGGCAGGCAACTCCTGCACTCTACACTTTCGATAGCAGAAGATGACCTTTTCACGCTGGGGTGGTACGAATTTTGTTCAAATTCTGCCTCCGAAGGCTGCAGGGCGCCCTGCGCCGCTCCTATACTGATGTCATGAACGAACCAGTCCATACAGGGGCGCCCGCGCGCCGGGGCCGCCCGCCGAACAAGAGCGCGCCGGGCGAGACCGGCCGCACCAACGACCCGGCCCGCACCATGGCGGAGATCCTTGAGGTGGCAACCCAGGAGTTCGCCAGCAAGGGCCTCAGCGGCGCGCGCATCGACGAGATCGCCGCCGCCACGCGCACCAGCAAGCGCATGATCTACTACTACTTCGGCAGCAAGGAGGGGCTGTACATCGCGGTGCTGGAAGACGCCTACCGGCGCATGCGCAGCATCGAATCGCAGCTGCACCTGGAAGACCTGCCACCCGAAGAGGCGTTGCGCCGCCTGGTGGCATTCACCTTCGACCACCACGCCGGCAACGAGTTTTTCATCCGCCTGGTGATGACCGAAAACATGGAGCGCGGCGCCTACCTGGCCCAGAGCAAGAGCATCCAGGAGCTCAACGTGCCGGCGATCCAGGCCATCCGCCACCTCTACGAGCGTGGCGTGGCGCAAGGCGTGTTCCGCGCCGGGCTGGACCCGGTGGACATCCACGCCTCGATCTCCGCGCTGACGTTTTTCAACGTCTCCAACCAGCACACCTTCGGCCTGATCTTCAAGGACGGCGCGCTGTCGCCGCAGGCCCTGGCCACGCGCCGCGCCAACGTCATCGACATGATCGTGCGTTTCGTGCGCCGGTAAGTCCCCGCATCGCGGCCTCGGGGCCGACCCTAGGGTTTCCACGGATTTCTATAAAACTAACCAGTTCGTACATTACCATACCCATTCCGCTCCTGGAGACCGATTCATGCTGGAAAAGTTGATCGATGGCTACTGCCAGCTCATCAGCTACCTGATTGCCGCGCTGCTGGCACTCATGGTGGTGCTGGTGTTCGGCAACGTCTTCATGCGCTATGCCTTCAACTCGGGCTTCAGCATTTCGGAAGAACTCTCGCGCTGGCTGTTCGTCTGGCTGACCTTCCTGGGCGCGGTGGCCGCCCTGCGCAGTAATGCCCACCTGGGCACCGACATGCTGGTGGGCAAGCTCGGTCCGCTGGGCAAGAAGATCTGCATGGGCTTGTCGCTGCTGCTGATGCTGTACTGCCTGTGGCTGCTGTTCAAGGGCTCGTACGACCAGTCGGTCATCAACTGGGACACGACCAGCGCGGTGATGGAGGTCTCGATGAGCTGGTTCTACGCCTCGGGCATGGTGTTTGCCGTGCTCAGCGCGCCGATCCTGCTGGGCGACCTGTGGCGCCTGCTCAGCGGCCAGATCGACGACGACCACCTGGTGCTGATGCAGGAGTCCGAGGAAGCCCCGCACCCCGCCAATCCGGACCACCGCTGAACCCCTGGGCATCGACATGACCATCCTCATCTTCCTGGGTTCAATGATCGGCGCGATGGCGCTGGGCGTGCCCATTGCGTTCTCCCTGCTGCTGTGCGGCGCCGCGCTGATGTGGCACCTCAACATGTTCGACGCGCAGATCCTGGCGCAGAACGTGATCAACGGCGCCGACAGCTTTCCGCTGCTGGCCGTGCCGTTCTTCATGCTGGCCGGCGAGATCATGAACGCCGGCGGCCTGTCCCGGCGCATCGTGAACTTCGCCATGGCGCTGGTCGGCCACGTCAAGGGCGGACTGGGTTACGTGACCATCGTCGCCGCCGTCATCATGGCCTCGCTGTCGGGCTCTGCGGTGGCCGACGCCGCCGCGCTGACCGCCCTGCTGCTGCCGATGATGGTGGCCGCCGGGCACGACAAGGCGCGCTCGGCCGGGCTGATCGCATCGGCCGGCATCATCGCGCCGATCATCCCGCCAAGCATCGGCTTCGTGATCTTCGGCGTGGCCGCCAACGTGTCGATCTCCAAGCTGTTCATGGCCGGCATCTTCCCGGGCATCTGGCTGGCCGTGTCGCTGTGGTTCACCTGGTGGTGGCTGGTGCGCAAGGAAACCATCGCGCCGCCGCCGCGCAAGAGTTTCAAGGAAGTGATGGAGGCCATGCGCCTGGCGACCTGGGCGCTGGTGCTGCCCTTCATCATCGTCTTCGGCCTGAAGTTCGGCGTGTTCACGCCCACCGAGGCCGCCGTGGTGGCCGCGGTGTATTCGCTGTTCGTCTCCACCGTCATCTACCGCGAACTCAACCTGAAGCAACTGGTGCCGTTGTTCGTGTCAGCGGCCACCACCTGCGCCATCGTGATGTTCCTGGTGGCGGCCGCCATGGTCTCGGCCTGGCTGATCACGGTGGCCAACCTGCCCGCGCAGGTGGTGGAACTGTTGCAGCCGCTGCTGGACAGCCCGCGCCTGCTGATGCTGGCGATCATGGTGCTGACCATGGTGGTGGGCACGGCGCTGGACATGACGCCCACCATCCTGCTGCTGACCCCGGTGCTGATGCCGGTGGTGAAGGCCGCCGGCATCGACCCGGTCTACTTCGGCGTGCTGTTCATCATCAACAACGCCATCGGCCTGATCACGCCGCCGGTGGGCACGGTGCTCAATGCGGTGGCCGGCGTGGGCAAGATGGGCATGGATGAAGTCACCCGGGGCGTTGTCCCTTTCATGATCGCGCAATTCGCCATGATGTTCCTGATGATCGCCTTCCCGCAGCTGGTGATGGTGCCGGCGCGATGGTTCTATTGATTCACTGAAACCGGCTGCCGGGCGTGCTTGGGTACGCCGCGCCCGGCAGCCCTCCGTCAACAGCGTGCATCCGCCCTTCCCTTTTCCCTTCAGGAGACAACCCATGAAACGTCTGATGCTCAAGACCCTCGCCGCCGCTGTGGCGATTTCCGCCTTCGGCGCGGCCTTCGCGCAGGAAAAAACCATCAAGTTCACCACCCAAAACCCCAAGGGCCATCCGCTGGTGATGGGCATGGAGAAATTCGCCGAGATCGTGCAGGCCAAGTCGGGCGGCAAGATCAAGGTGAACCTGTTCCCGGGCGGCGTACTGGGCGGTGACGCGCCCGTGGTGTCGGCCCTGCAAGGCGGCACGATCGAGATGGCCTCGATGAACTCGGGCATCCTGGCCAGCCAGGTCAAGGACTTCGAGGTCTATGACTTCCCCTTCATGTTTGCCAGCAGCAAGGAAGCCGACGCGGTGGTCGACGGCCCCTTCGGCAAGAAGATGCACGCCAAGCTCGAGCCCAAGGGCCTGGTCGGCCTGACCTACTGGGAACTGGGCTTTCGCCAGATCACCAACAGCAAGCGCGCCATCAACAAGGTGGAGGACGCCGAGGGCCTGAAGCTGCGCGTGATCCCCAACGCGATCAATGTCGACTGGGTCAAGGCGCTGGGCGCCAACCCCACGCCGCTGGCCTTCCCCGAGGTGTATGCCGCGCTGGAGCAGAAGGCCATCGACGGCCAGGAAAACCCGCTGACCGTGATCGCAGCGAACAAATTCTTCGAGGTGCAGAAGTACGCCACGCTGACCAACCACCAGTACAACCCGCAGTCGGTGCTGATCAGCAAGAAGTTCTGGGACACGCTGTCGGCCGACGATAAGAAGATCATCTCGGACGCCGCGGTGGAGTCCACCGCCTACCAGCGCCAGCAGGCCCGCGCCCAGGCCGGCACCGCACTGGACACCGTGAAGAAAGGCGGCATGCAGGTCAACGAACTGGCGCCAGCCGAGCTGGCCAAGTTCCGCGAGAAGATGAAGCCGGTGGTTGACAAGCACGGTGCAGCGATTGCCGAGACCGTCAAGGAGCTGCAGGCCGAACTGGCCAAGGCGCGCCAGTAAAGCCATTGCCCGCGCATCGGGCCCTGTCCCGCAGCCCGACGCTGCGGCGCGGGGCCTGTCTTCCGACGACCCCCACACCATGATCAACGGCAACACCGAACTCATCGCCCACATCGGCTACCCCACGCACGCGTTCAAGGCGCCGATGATCTACAACCCGTATTTCGACCACATTGGCGTGAACGCCCGGGTCATGCCCATGGGTTGCCGGAGCGAGGACTACCCGCCCTTCTTGCGCGCAGTGTTCACGCTCACCAACATCCGCGGCGCGCTGATCACGATGCCGCACAAGGTCGCCACCGTGGCGCTGCTGGACCGTGTCACACCCACGGTGAACGTGGCCGGCGCCTGCAACGCGGTGCGCCGCGCGCCCGACGGCGCGCTCGAAGGCGACCTGTTTGACGGCGAGGGCTTCGTGCGCGGCGTGTCGCGCAAGGGGCTGCAGCTGGCTGGGGCCCGGGCGCTGGTGGTGGGGGCCGGCGGCGTGGGCTGCGCGATTGCCGCCTCGCTGGCCGCTGCCGGCGTCGGCGCGATCGCCTTGCACGACCGGCAGAGGGATGCCGTCGACGGTCTGGCCGCGCGTCTGCGCGTGCACTACCCGGCGATCGAGGTGTGCACCGGTTCGAACGAACCGGCGGGTTTCGACCTGGTCGTCAACGCCACGCCGATGGGCATGAACGCCGGGGATCCGCTGCCGCTGGATGTGTCACGCCTGGAGCCGTCGACGTTCGTCGGCGAGGTCGTCATGCGCACCGAGATGACCGCCTTTCTGCAGGCCGCGCAGGCCCGCGGCTGCCCGATCCAGGTGGGCTCTGACATGTTGTTCGAACAGATCCCCGCCTACCTGGAATTCTTCGGCTACCCGAGCACGACGGCCGAGGTGCTGCGCTCGGTCGCGCGGTTCAACGCCTGAGGGCAGGCTCGCCTGCGGCCACGCGCAGGCACCCCATTCAATCCCTTTCAATTAGCGCCTTCAACACGCGCCATTGCCGGCCCTGGCCGTCACCAGCCGATGTCAATCGCGTGCGCCAGCCACCGTCTTGCGCATCTGCTCGCGTTCCGCGGCGGTCACCTGCTCATCGCCCAGGTTGAACGTGAGCTTGTTGATCGTGCCGTTGAACTTGAACGGCACGTCGTAGCGGTACTCCACCATCGCAACACCGGTGCGGGTGTCGCTGCCGATGTCGAAGGTTTCGTCTTCGGGGAAGGTGATCGGTGTCGAGTTTTCCATGGTGTTGCGCGCCACTTCCTTGCCGTCCACCTTGAGCACACCCGTTCCGCCCTTGCCCAGGCCCGGCGCGGCAGGCGTGAACTCGAAGGCGATGGTGTGCTTGCCGGGGCTAAGTTCCGGCCCCGCCCACACTGTGCGCTTGAGGTTGAGCAGGTTGTACAGGAACACCGGCTTGCCCTTGCGGATGCCACCGACGCCCTTGCTGAGGAAGAGCGCGTAGCCCCCAAAGCGTCCGCCATCGGTGACGATCATGCCCTCACCACCGCCTTTGGGAATCGTGACCTCGGCGGTGATGACATAGGCCTTGTTCAGAATGCTCGGCGCGCCGCTGTTGGGGATGCCGGTCATCGCCCCTGCGTACGTGAAGACCTTGCGGCCACCGGTGAGGTTGGGCTTGGGCGCGTTCCAGCGTGTCAGCGACGAGTTGTCCAGCGGCAGCACGTCATGCTTCTTCGCCTCGGCGTAGAAAAGGTCCTGCATCTGCTTGAGCTTGTCCGGCATCTTCGCGGCCAGATCGTTGAACTCGGTCGGATCCTCGGCCACATGGTAAAGCTCCCACTGGTAGCCGGTGATCACGTCGGGCGCGGGCTTGGTGCTCAGTTCCCAAGGCAGCGTCGCAGGGGTCGTCGCCGCCAGCCAGCCCCCGTGATAGATCGCGCGGTTACCCAGCATCTCGAAATACTGTGTGGTACGGCGTGGCGCGGCGTTGGCGCCTGCCTTGTCCCAGGTGTAGGCCATGCTCACGCCGTCCATCGGCCGCTGCTTGATGCCGTTGATCGTTTCGGGCAATGGGATGCCGGCAGCCTCCAGGATGGTCGGCGCGATGTCGATCACATGGTGGAACTGCCGGCGGATGCCGCCCGCGTCGGTGATGTGGCCGGGCCAGGACATCGCCACCCCCTGGGCCGTGCCACCGTAGTGCGACGCCACCTGCTTGGTCCACTTGAACGGCGTGTCCATGGCCCAGGCCCAAGGTGCGGCGAAGTGCGGGAAGGTCTTGTCGGACCCCCAGAACGGATACCAGAGCATCTGGGCATCGACCGGCACCGGAACGCCATTGAACGTGGTGAATTCGTTCGGCGTGCCGTTGAGCATGCCCTCGGGGCTCGCACCGTTGTCGCCGGCGATGTAGATGATCAGGGTGTTGTCCAGTTCGCCCATGTCCTCGACCGCCTGGATCACGCGGCCGATCTCGTTGTCGGTATAGGCCAGGTAAGCGCCAAAGACGTCGGCCTGCTTGATGAAGAGCTTCTTCTCGACAAACCCGAGCGAATCCCATTGCGGCAGCTCCTTGGGCCAGGGGGTCAACTGAGCCTCGGGGGGCATGATGCCCAGACGCTTCTGGTTGGCGAAGATGGTCTCGCGAACCTTGTTCCAGCCCTGGTCGAACAAATGCATGTCGCCGATCTTCTTGATCCACTCGGGTGTCGGGTGGTGCGGCGAATGCGTGCCGCCGGGCACGTAGTAGACCAGGAAGGGCTTCTCGGGTGCCACCGCCTTGAGGCCCTTCATGTACTGGATGGCCTCGTCGGCCATGGCGGTGGTCAGGTTCCAGCCCGGGTTGCCTTCAAACGGATAGATGGCCGTGGTGTTGCGGTACAGGTTGGGCTGCCACTGGCTGGCGTCGCCCCCCATGAAACCGTAGAAATATTCGAAACCCATGCCGTTGGGCCACTGGTCGAAGGGGCCGGCTTGCGTGGCCTGGTAGAACGGCGTGTTGTGGTTCTTGCCGAACCACGAGGTTGCGTACCCGTTGCCCTTCAGGATCTCGCCGAGGGTGCCGTTTTCCTTGCGGATGACCGAGTCGTAGCCCGGAAACCCCGTGGCGATTTCCCCGACCACACCGAAGCCGGCCACATGGTGGTTGCGCCCGGTAATCAGCGCCGCGCGGGTCGGCGAGCACAAGGACGTGGAGTGAAAATTCGTGTAGCGCACACCGCTCTTGGCGATGCGATCCAGTGCGGGGGTCGGCACGACGCCGCCGAACGTGCCCGGTGCGCCAAAGCCGCTGTCGTCCGTCATGATCAGCAACACGTTGGGCGCTTTCCTTGGCGGCACAACGCGTGGCGCCCACCAGGCTTTCGACTCAGTCGCCTTTTCTCTGATGACGCCACCGAACGCCGGATCGGGCGGAGGAAGCTGCTTCCCGCTGATGGTGCTGGTCGCACCGGGCGCACCGAGGGTGCCGGTGACCTGCTGTGCCAAGGCCGTGCCCAAGCACGACGCAAGAACGATCAACGGTGCCAGGATCCTGAATGGATATCGTGAAATCATCGTCTTTTCTCCCAGGTTCAAATCGAATCACCAACGATGGCAGCGTCGATCGCTGCCAACAAGGCTTCGTCGTTCACGGGCTTGCACAGATAGGCCTTTGCGCCCAGCTGTGCCGCCCGTGCCCGTGAATGCGGCGTGTCGTGCCCGGTGATGACCACCACCGGCAACCCTGCATGCGTGGCACCGAGCGATGCCTGAACATCCAAGCCGTTCATTCCCGGCATGTGCAGATCAAGCACCACGCAGGCGGGTTTGTGGTCCTCGACCGAGCGCAGGAAAGCCCCACCGGATGCAAAGGACTCGACGGCGAAACCGGCCGAGCCGATCAGCCGCGTCAAGGCCGCCCGAACGTCCTCGTCATCGTCCACCACGGCCAGCAGTGTTTCGCATTGCATCGAGTACCAGCGTAGCCTGCGTGAACGAACCCGCCAACTGGACCTTGGTCCAGGTTTTCCCCCACCACCCTGGCTGAGGGAGCGAAACGCTTTCGGTCAGTTGGCAGGCGTCGAGCCCACCCCGGCACGCTCGGCCAGCTTGACCAGATCGGCGGCGACCCGCGCGCCCATCTTGCGCATCAGGTTGCCCCGGTGGAACTTGATGGTCTTTTCGGAGGTCCCCAGTTCCGCGGCGATCTGTTTGTTCAGCCGGCCCGCGGCTATGCCCTCCAGGACCTGTCGCTCCCGGGCGGTGAGCGAGGCCAGGGCTTGCGCGATGTGCGCGCGCTCCCTGTCTGCACGGTGGTGGGCCCTGTTGGCGGCCAGTGCGTCGTGCACGGCGGCCAGCAGCGCCGTGTCGTCAACCGGCTTGGTCAGGAAATCCACCGCGCCGTGTTTCATCGCCTGAACACTGGTGGCGATGTCGCCCCGCCCGGTCAGAAAGATGATCGGCAACAGACTGCCCTCCTGTTCCAGCGAGCGCTGCAGTTCCAGGCCATTGATGCCCGGCATCGCAAGGTCAAGCACCAGGCAGCCCGGTGCTCGCCGGTCGAAGCCGTCCAGGAAGCGCTGGGCCGACGCGAAGGCAGCCACCTGCAGGCCCTCGGACTCGATCAGCCGCCCGATCGCCGCCAACACGTCGGGATCGTCATCGACCAGGTAAACCGTTGGCACCCGTTCCTCCATCTTTGTCAGCCCGGCGTCGCAGGCAGTTCGCAATGCAGGGTGGCGCCGCCCTGCGCAGGGTTGGTGGCCCAGAGACGCCCGCCATGGGCTTCCACGATGGATCGGCAGATGGTCAGGCCCAGACCCAGGCCTTGCGCCTTTGTCGTCACGAACGGATCGAACACGCGGTCCAGATCCGCCACGGGTATCCCCAACCCCCGATCGGACACGGTCACTTCGACGGTTGCCTGCCCGGTCTGCTGCGTGCGCACGGTCAGGCAGCGGTCCGTGGCCTGGCCCTCCATGGCATCGCAGCCGTTCATCAGCAGATTGAGCAACACCTGCTGCAACTGATTGCGATCGCCCTCGATGGAGGGCAGCCGCTCAGCCAGATCGCTCTGGACGGTGACGTGACGAGCCAGCAGGTCACTGCGCAGCAGGCGCAAGGACTCTTCGACCACATGGTTGAGGTTGAGCACCAGGCGCTTCGACTCCTCCTTTCTGAGCATCGAGCGCAGCCGCACAATCACCGAGCCGGCGCGGTGATTGGCCTTGACGATGTCAGTCAGAATCTCCGCAAGCTTGTCGGTGCGTGGCGGGCTCTGCGCCAGAAAGCGCTGTGCCGCCTGCGCATTGCTCAGGATCGCGGTCAACGGCTGGTTGAGCTCATGGGCAAGCGAGCCCGACAGCTCGCCGAGCAGGGCCACCCGCGACAGGTGAGCCAGTTCATCGCGCTGGCGGGCCGTGGCCTGTTCGAGGCGTCTGCGCTCGGTCACATCCACCACCGACGCCAGAATGAACGGCCCTTTTTCCGTCTGCAACGGCGACAGCATGACCTCCGCCGGAAACTCGACGCCATTCTTGCGCCGCCCGACCCGATCGCGTCCGGGCGCTATCGATTGCGCGTGCGGCCCTGTCGCCCATTCGGTGCGCCAGGCCGACAACCGCCCATGAAAACGCTCGGGAATCAGCAGTTCGACTGGCTGGCGGATCAGTTCCGCGCGGGGGTACCCAAACACCGTCTCCGCCTGCTGGTTTGCCAGGGAAATCAGGCCCCTATCGTCAATCACCAGGATGGCACTGGGCACCGCCTCGACGACCGCGCGAAAGCGCTGCTCGCTGGCGCGCAACTGCGTCGCGAGCTGGGCAGCCGCAATCATGTCCCAGCCGAGTTCATAGCCCATGGCGAGAACGATGACGAAGACGCCCGGCATGACGATCGTCGGGGCGTGGACCAGCCCGATCGTGATCAGCGCCGCAAAGCCCGCCACGGCGGCCACACAAGCCACCAGGCTGCCCCCGACGACGACCGCGCGACGCCGTGCATCACTGCCGCCCCTGCGCCACAGCGTGATGGCGGCATCGATCACGAACATCAGCAGGATCAGGTTGCCGATCTGCGGCACGATCGCCCAGGGATTGACAACACCCACCGGCCCCGCAACGACAGCGCCACCCCAGAACGCCACCGGCTCAAGACTGGAGACCGCGAGAAAGTTGACGTTCACGCCCGTCACGAAGTTCAGCGCCAGCCCGGCCAGGCGGAAACCGGAAGCCGCCCAGGCGAGCCAGGACCGTCCGGCGCCGAAGTAGAAATGCACGAACCCGATCATGGACAACACCCACAGGGCGAGCGGTACATGGGCCCAGCGCAGGATGTCGGCGTAGCGTTCAGGCGCCCACTCGTGCATCAATGCCAGCTCGAAGGCACCGAAGGCGGTTGCAGAGACCGCCAACGCAAAGAACAGCAGGTGGAAGTAGCCCGTCCTTTGCTTGAACCAGACGAAAAGATGGATGGCACCGAGCGCCAGGCTCACCGCGCACATGCCGATCCAGACGATTTCCACCCAGTTTCCCATGCTGAATCATAGGCGCTGCATTTGCGGCTGCCCGCAAGCCCGGCGTGTGCACGAAGCAATGACCCCGCGCCCGGTGAAGTCCGGTGTCGAGGCTTGCAACCATCCGATGTTTGCTACCTTTTAGGTAGCATCAAATGACCAATTGACGATGGGAAGTGGCCAAAATATCTTGTAAATCAGATTCTCAGGCCGTCAGAACCGTCAACAGTGCATCATCGAACGCCTCGGGCCGCTCGAACGGCACCCAATGCCCCGCCTCGGGGATCAGCACCAGACCGCGGAAGTCCGGCGCCGCCGCCTCGAAGGCGTCTTCCAATTGGTGGATCCAGGCCTTGTAGAGCGCGTCGTGCGCGCCGTAGATCGCAAACACCGGGCAACGCACGCGCGGCAGCGAACGCGCCAGGATGTCGGTGTGCGCCAGGCGCCTGCGCGGCATGCGGTCGCGCATCAAGTTGGCGATGTGCAGCTCCAGCGCCAGGCCGTCGATGAGCGAGGCGTCGTTGAGCATCAGCGCGGCCAGGTTGAACCGGTGCACAGCCTCCTGCTCGGCGGCGGAGGGCAGGTGCCGCCAGGCTTTCAGCTCGAACTGCCGGTCCGGCGTGACACCCATGGCCGGCGCGCCGACCAGCACCAGGCGCCGCGCCAGGGCCGGATGTTCGGCCAGCAGCAGCCCGGCCGTGAGGCCCCCGAACGAGAAGCCCACCAGGTCACAGGGCTCGCCCCCGAGCAGCACGTTCAGGCCATCGGCCAGCGGCCTCACCAACGCATCGGCGTCGCCCCCGGACGGCGGCGGGGCCGAATCCCCGAAGCCCGGCAGATCGGCCGCGATCACCTGGCGCCCGGCCGCCACCAGCGGCTGAATGTTGCGCAACCAGTGCGTCCAGCTGCCGCTGCCGCCGTGGAACAGCACCACCGGCGGCAAACCCGGCCGGGACTCGCCCCAGACATGCCAGACCATGGTGCCCGCGCCGCAAGGCGTCTCGCGCCGCGTCGCCAGCGCGCGCAGGCGCTCGATGAGGCCCGTCATGTCCGGGTGAAACCGTGGCTCGACCGGGATCAGACGGCCATGGCTGCCAGTCCGGCAATCGCCAGCGGGTAGCCCTGCACGCCGAAGCCGCACATCACGGCCTTGGCGGCCGGCGACAGGTAGCTGTGATGGCGGAACGCCTCGCGCGCGTGCACGTTGCTGATGTGCAGCTCGATCAGCGTGATGCCCGTGCCCTTGATGGCGTCGTGCAGCGCGATGCTGGTGTGGGTGTAGGCGCCCGCGTTGAAGATCACGCCTGCCAGGGTGCCGGCGGCGTGCAGGCGGCCGGCTTCGTGGATCCAGTCCACCAGCTCGCCTTCGTGGTTGCTTTGGCGGAAGTCCAGCTTCAGCCCGTGCGCGGCGCAGGCTTTTTCGCACAGCTGCTCGACGTCGGCCAGCGTGGCCGAGCCGTACACGGCGGGCTCGCGCGTGCCGAGCAGGTTGAGGTTGGGGCCGTTGAGGACGAGGGCGGTTTTCATCGGGTGTCTTTCAAATCGGGGCACAGATGTCAATGGTAGGCGATGGCTACCGGGCGGCTGCGCGCGCGCGCAGCCGCATCTGGTTCGGCAGCGGCACCGAGCGGCGCAGCACGTCCTCGCCGAGCCACAGCGCCGAGCGGCGCGCGCGCTGCGCCACCACGGGCAGCGGAATCTGCTGGTAGTCGTCGTTGAAGACCTCGAAGCTGTAGTCTCCCCGGTAGCCCAGCGCGTGCAGGCGACGAACCAGGTCGGCCAGCGCCTCGCTGTGCACGCCCTCGCCGGGGAAGACACGGAAATGGCGCGCGGTGGTGATGCGCTCCTCCACCGAACGGATCTCCTGCCACATGAAGTCGGCCAGCTGCACCAGGAAAATCTTTTCGGGGTCGAGCAGTTCCAGGTCTTCCAGCGGCGTCTGGGTGGCGAACAGGTGGAAGGAGTCCAGCCCCAGGCCGAGATTCGGCACGTCGGCGCGGCTGACCACCTCCCATGCGGTGGTGAACTCGTTGATGGTGCGGCCCCAGGACAGCCCTTCATAGGCCACCTGGATGCCCAGCGGGATCGCCAGCATCGCCAGCTTGCGCAGGTCTTTGGCAATGGCGTCCAGATCCTGCGTGGCGTGGACCGAGGTCGACGAGCAGACCAGCAGGATCTTCGAGCCCAGTGCGGCGCACATCTCCAGCATGGACTTGGCGATGTCGACCTTGTAGTCGTGCAGGTGGCCGGAGAGGCCCTCGAAGTCGCGCAGCACCTGAAAGCCGGTCACGCGCAGGCCGCTGGCGCGCACCGCCTGTACGGCGGCGTCCAACCCGTCCGGGTGGCCGACGATGTCGCGCGCCGACAGCATGATCTGGCCGAAGCCGGCCGCGCGCACCTCCCGGAGTTTGGCCTCCAGCGGGCCGGCCAGTGAGATGGTGTCCATCCCGAAATCGTCGATGTTGCCTTGCAGGGGATTCATCGTGATCAGCCTCGAACGTGATGGACCAGCTCGAGCGACACGCCGCCCAGGCGGGTCTGCGTGAGTGCGCCGCGGTCTTCCGAATGCACGCGGCCCGACTCCACAAAACTCACGCCACGGGTGCGCAGCTCGGCCACGGTGGCCAGCACATCGGCCGTGCCCAGGGCCACGCGCTGGAAGCATTCGGTGTCGTCCACCTCCAGAATGCCCGGCTCGGGCTCGATCAGCTGCAGGTAGAAAGCCGAGGCCTGCGGGCACGGGCTGCGCAGGATGCGCCCTTTGGGCAGGATGCCGAAGGCAGCTTCGGCCGGCAGCGCATTGAAGCCGAACAGCTCGCGGTAGAAATCGGTCCAGTCCTCGGTGCGGCCGTTGCCGATGTACTGCACGATGCCGAAGAAATGCAGGCCGGCCAGTGCGGGTGGGTGCGGGTCCACACCCGGAATCGGCACGAAGTCCACGTCGTAGATCGAGAACTCGCGGTGGCGGTCCACGAAGTAGATGCGGCTGCCGCCCGGCCCGTGCACCGCCGGAATGTTGAGCTCCATCACTTCCACGCGGATCGGCACCGCCCAGGCGCCGCGCTCCAGCGCGCGCCCGTAGGCCGCGGCCGCGTCACGCACCCGCAGTGCCACGGCGGCGATGACCGGCTTGTCGTCCAGCGTGCCGCCCTGCCCTGCGCCACCCCCATGGGCATTGACGATGACATTGATGCCGCCCTGGCGGTACAGCAGCACCTCGCGCGAGCGGTGCCGCGCGATCGGGCGAAAGCCCAACGTCTCCAGCACCTGGCCCAGGGCCTGGGGCCGGGCGGTGGCGTATTCGATGAATTCGATGCCTTCCATGCCCAGCGGGTTGGCCGGCTCGTTGATCGCTTCGCGGTCGTCTGCTTCCGTCACGGGGAGTCCTTTTGGGCCGGTCCGAATGCCGCGGCCAGCGCGGCGGGCACGTCCGGGCCTGGCGAACGCACGCCGCGGACTGTAGGGTGTGGCCGAAATAAAACGAACCAGTTATTTACTTTTCGTTCGATAATCGATCGTTTTCAGGGTTATCCACCACGCCCCGCTCCCACCTTGAGGCCGCCATGTCGCCCATAGAGCCCTTCGCCACCGACAACCCGGCGCTGCAGCGCCGGGACTGGATTGCCGGGCTGGAAAAAGGCCTGACCCTGCTGCAGGCCTTTGACGAGGACCATCCCCGGCTGACCGCCAGCCAGGCCGGCCTGCGCTGCGGTCTGAGCCGCACCGTGGCGCGTCGGCTGCTGTTGACGCTGGCCCATCTCGGCTTCGTGGCCACCGACGGCAAGCTCTACTGGCTGACGCCGCGGATGCTGCGCCTGGGGCACGGCTACCTGCAGTCGTCCCGCCTGGCGCGCGCGGTACAGCCTTTCCTGCAGCGGATCTCCTCGGCCACTGGCGAGCCCGCCTACCTGGCCGTGCTGGACGGCGACGAGGTGGTCACGATCGCGCGCAACGGGCCGCAGGCCGCCCTGAACACGGGCTACGTGCTGGGCGCGCGCGTGCCGGCGCGCCTCACCGCAACCGGCCAGGTGCTGCTGGCCGCGCAGGCACCCGAGGCGCTGGACGATTGGCTGGCCACGACCGACCTCACACCCCGCACCGCGTTCACCCAGACCCGAAAGGCGCGCCTGCGCGAGACGCTGGCCAGCATTCGCGAACAGGGCTGGGCGCTGTCGGAGCAGCAACTGGCGCCGGGCCAGCGCGGGTTGGCCGTGCCTCTGCTGGACCTGCAGGGCACAGTGGTGGGGGCGCTGGGCGTCACGCTGCTGATGCAGGGCGAAAGCGCGGCCGAGGCCCTGGCCCGCCTGCTGCCCCCGCTGCAGGCCACGGCGCGGGCGGCCCGCCACGTGCTCTGAAACATCCCCACCCTGCAGGTCCTGATTTCATAGCACGCCACGGCCAAAAGACGCTGGGAAAGCACCAATTCGGACCCAAAACCCGGAGAAAAGCCCTGCGCAACGGCCACCACGCGGGTCTCTGGTTACAGTGCAGGCACGAGGCGATGCGCTGGCCGCCTTCGCACCTGCCGGGCCCATCGCCACGCACCGCCGGAAACCACCGACCATGAAAAAGATGAGCTTCATCCCTGCCTGGACCCTCGCTGCCCCGATCGCGGGCTGGCTGATCCTTGCCGGCAGCCTGCTGGGCACCGGCGGCTGGTACGCGCTGCTCATGACCTTTGGCCTGTTCGCCAGCGTGCTGGCGGCCGTGCACCATGCCGAAGTGGTGGCGCACCGCGTGGGTGAACCCTTCGGCACGCTGATTCTGGCGCTGGCGGTGACCGTGATCGAAGTGGCGCTGATCGTCTCGCTGATGCTGGCCGGCGGAGCCAGCACCGGCGCGCTGGCGCGAGACACGGTGTTTGCCGCCGTGATGCTGATCCTCAACGGCATCGTCGGCCTGTGTCTGCTGGTCGGCGGAAGCCGCCATCGGGAGCAGAGCTTTGGTCAGCACGGGGTCAGCGCCTCGCTGGCCACCCTGGCCGCGATCGCCGTGCTCACCCTGGTGCTGCCCAACTTCACGACCAGCCTGCCCGGGCCGGTCTACAACCCAAGCCAGCTGGCCTTCATCGCCGTGATCTCGCTGGTGCTGTACGGGACCTTCGCCCTGGTGCAGACGGTTCGGCACCGCGACTACTTCCTGCCGGCCGAGGCAGCCACCGATGCCACCGCGCATGCCGAACGCCCCGGCCCTGGCGCCACCGCCCTGGCCGGCGGCCTGCTGCTGGCCTGCCTCGCGGCGGTGGTGCTTCTGGGCAAAGCCCTGTCGCCAAGCATTGAGGCGGCCGTGGCCGCCGCGGGCGCACCCAAGGCGCTGGTCGGCATCATCATCGCGGCCGTGGTGCTGCTGCCCGAAGCGCTGGCCGCCCTGCGCGCCGCCCGGGCCAACCGCCTGCAGACCAGCCTGAACCTGGCCATCGGTTCGGCGCTGGCCAGCATCGGGCTGACGATTCCTGCCGTGGCCATCGTCGCGCTGGCCACGGGCTGGACGCTGACGCTGGGCATCGACCCGAAGTCCACCGTCCTGCTGCTCCTTTCGCTGATGGTGGCCACCCTGTCGCTGGGCACCGGCCGCACCACCGTGCTGCAGGGCGTGGTGCATCTGGTGATCTTCGCGGTCTACCTGTTCACGACCATCGTGCCGTAGCCGAGGGAAAAACGGGCTCCAGGGACTTGCCCCAGGCGCAGAGGAACGGCTGGAAACAACCGGACTCCGGCACAATGCCTTTTCCAGAACATCGGTTTGGCTTGAGACAAAGGCTGGGAAACATGACGAAGACGCACCATCGGCACCCCACGAGAAACCGGCCGGTCCGGCGGCTGGTCGGTACGGGATTGCTGCTTGTGTCAGCCTGGGTCGCAAGCGCCCAGGCCGCCCAGGTCAACGTTCTGTGCAGCATGAACCCCGAATGGTGTCGCAGCGCCGCGGCGGTCTATGAACGGTTGCACGGGGTGTCCGTGAGCGTGATCAACAAGCCCACCGGCGAATCCTATGCCCAGATCGTGGCCGAGAAAGAACGTCCGCGGGTCGATGTCTGGTTTGGCGGCACCGCAGATCCGCACTTCCAGGCGGCCGAACAGGGCTTGCTGGCCGAATACAAGTCACCGCAGCTTTCCCAGCTCTACCCTTGGGCGCAGGACGCCGCCAAGGCATCGGGATACAAGACAGTGGGTCTGTATTCGGAAGTGCTCGGGATTGCGTACAACACCGAGATTCTGGCGAAGAAGAAACTCGCGGCGCCCAAATGCTGGAAAGACCTGGCCAATCCCGCCTACCGCGGCGAGGTACAGATGGCCAACGCACAGTCCAGCGGCACCAGCTACGTGGCGATCGCCACCTTTGTGCAGATCATGGGGGAGGAAGCCGCATTCAAGTTCATGCAGGCGATGAATGCCAACGTCAGCGCCTATTCCCGCCAGGGGCTGGGTCCCATCAAGGCGGTCGCCAAGGGTGAAAGCGCCCTGTCGGTGAGTTTTCTGCACAACGCCGCGCAGGAAGCGGAGCTGAAGTACCCGGTGGCCTATGTGGTGCCCTGCGAGGGCA
Source organism: Candidatus Skiveiella danica (assembly GCF_022705245.1). Lineage (NCBI taxonomy): Bacteria > Pseudomonadati > Pseudomonadota > Betaproteobacteria > Burkholderiales > Comamonadaceae > Candidatus Skiveiella > Candidatus Skiveiella danica. Next base: position 68,817 of record NZ_JAKJEW010000023.1, read on the forward strand.
CCGGCTACAGCGTCGGCGCCATGAGCCTGATCAAGGGCGGGCCCCATCCGGAGGAGGCGAAGAAATTTTTTGAATGGGCCTTGTCCCCTTCCGGCCAGCGCGTGGCGGCCACCTCCCGTTCGTACCAGTTCCCGTCCAACCGCAATACACCTTTGCCGGAAGGCGCGCCGAATGTGAAGGGCGCGAAATTCATCAACTACGACCTGGCCAAATACGGGGCCAGTGCCGAGCGTCGCCGCCTCATCGCGCGCTGGGAAAAAGAGATTCTGAACGCCCCGCGATAAGGCTGCGGCGGTGATGCCGCGGGTCGGCATGTCGCACCGAACCCAAGGAGCTCACGTTCACGGGTTCGCTGCCCGATCCAGCCCTTGAAAGGCAAGCTCCGTCGCCTCGCGCGCCAACCCTCCAATGCGCGCCCAGTCGCCCTGAGCCAGGGCATCGGCCGGCGTGAGCCACGAGCCGCCCACCATGGCCACATTGGGCAGGGCCAGAAAGCTGGCCAGCGTTGCCGCACTGACGCCGCCCGTGGGGCAGAACTGCACATCGGGGATCGGTGCACCGAGCGCCTGCAGCATCGCCAGCCCGCCGGCCTGCGCCGCGGGAAACAGCTTCATCAGCGTGAAGCCGTGCTCGCGCGCCGCCAGCACCTCGCTGGGCGTCATCACGCCCGGAATGAAGGGCAGGCGCGCCGCGCGCACCGCCTGCACCAGTGCCTCGGTGCAGCCCGGCGACAGGGCGAAAGAGGCACCCGCATCGATGACCCGCTGCACATCGGCCACCCGGGTCACCGTGCCAGCGCCGACATGCATCTGCGGCACCGCACGCGCCACCGCCTCGATCGCCGCCAGCGCGCTGCCGTGGCGCAGGGTGATCTCCATCACGTCCACGCCGCCCTCCAGCAACGCATGCGCCAGCGGCACCGCCTGGGCCGCATCCGTGAGCACGATGACGGGCACCACGCGCGAGGTGAACGCAGGGCGGTCGAAGCAGGAGCGGGGGGCGTCGGTCATGGGGTCCTGGTCGGCATCGGATCGGTGAAGAGCGGCAATCGGGGTTTCGGGATTCGGGATTCGGGTCGCCGATCACGCCAGCAGCGGCGAGGCACCGGCCTCCGCGGTGGCCGCGTGGCGGCGGAACAGGCCGAACAGTTCACGGCCCGTGCCCTGTGCGTGGGCGCTCAGGTCGGGCACGATCGGGCAGCGCGCGGCCAGCGTGGCGTCATCGACCTCCAGCTGCAGGATGCCCTGCTCGCAGTCCAGCGTGATCCAGTCGCCCTCCATCACGCGGGCAATCGGTCCGCCGCCCAGCGCCTCCGGGCTCAGGTGGATCGCTGAGGGCACCTTGCCTGAGGCCCCCGACAGGCGGCCATCGGTGACCAGCGCCACCTGAAAGCCCTGGTCCTGCAGCGCGCCCAGCGGTGGCATCAGCTTGTGCAGCTCGGGCATGCCGTTGGCCTGCGGCCCCTGGTAGCGCACCACGGCGATGAAGTCGCGCTGCAGCCGGCCTTGCTGGTACAGCGCCAGCAGCTCCTGCTGGTCGGCCACCACCACGGCGGGCGCGCGCACCACGCGATGTGCGGGCTTGACGGCCGAGACCTTGACCACGCTGCGCCCCAGGTTGCCCTGCAGCAGGCGCAGGCCGCCGTCCGTGCTGAACGGATCGCCGGCCGGACGCAGCACCGCCAGATCGCCGCTGCTGGCCGGGGCCGCGCGCCAGGCCAGCTGGCCGTCGTTCAGCCAGGGCTCCTGGGTGAACCGCTGCAGCCCGGGGCCCAGGATGGTGTTCACATCGGCATGCAGCAGCCCGGCGTCGAGCAGCTCGCGCATCAGAAAGCCCATGCCGCCGGCAGCATGGAAGTGGTTCACGTCGGCGGCGCCGTTGGGGTAGATGCGCGCCAGCAGGGGGACGGCGTGGGAGAGTTCGGCGAAGTCATCCCAGTCGATCAGGATGCCCGCGCTGCGGGCGATGGCCACCAGGTGCAGCGTGTGGTTGGTCGAGCCGCCCGTGGCCAGCAGGCCGACGATGCCGTTGACGATGGCCTTCTCATCCACGATGTCGGCCAGGGCAAGGGGCGCCGCGCGATCAAGGCCCACCCCGGCGACGGCGCAGCGCACCGCCTCGGCCGTCAGTGCCTTGCGCAGCGGTGTGCCGGGATTGACGAAGGACGAGCCCGGCAGCTGCAGGCCCATGATCTCCAGCAGCATCTGGTTGGAGTTGGCGGTACCGTAGAAGGTGCAGGTGCCCGCGCCGTGGTAGGCCTGGGACTCGGCCTCGAGCAGGGCCTCGCGGTCCACCAGGCCTTGGGCATATTGCTGACGCACCTGGGCCTTGCGGTCGTTCGACAGGCCCGAGGTCATGGGCCCGGCGGGCACGAAGACGCCCGGCAGGTGGGCGAACTGCAGGGCCCCCATCAGCAGGCCGGGCACGATCTTGTCGCACACGCCCAGAAACAGCGCGGCGTCGAACACGTTGTGCGACAGCGCCACGGCGGTGGACAGGGCAATCACGTCGCGCGAGAACAGCGACAGTTCCATGCCGGCCGCGCCCTGGGTGATGCCGTCGCACATCGCGGGCACGCCGCCGGCGACCTGGGCCGTGGCGCCCAAGGTCCGTGCGGCGGCCTTGATCGCTTCGGGGTAGTGCTCGTAGGGCTGGTGCGCCGAGAGCATGTCGTTGTAGGCGCTGACGATGCCCACATGGGGGGCGCGCGCTTCGCGCACCTGCAGCTTGTCGTTGGCGGGCAAGGCAGCAAAGGTGTGCGCCATGTTGGCGCAGCCCATGCCGGCGCGCTGGCTGGGCCCGCTCCCGCGCTGGGACTGCACACTGGCCAGCCAGGCCTGGCGCGTGGCCTGGCTGCGCTGGGTGATGCGGTGCGTGACGCGCGCGATGCTGGGATTCATGGCTGGGGGTGCTTGGGGGGATCGCGGCGAACGGCCGGCCGGCGGCGGCGCCGCGTGAAGGAGGGAACAGGCGGGCCGGTGACCGATGACACGGCCCCGGCCCGCCCCGCCGCGTGGCGGCTTACTTGCGCATCTTGTCGAGCGAGGTCTTGGTCTCGTTCCAGAGGTCCATGCCGACGTTGGCGGCGATCAAGGCGTTGACCTTGGTCAGCTTGTCGCGCATGCGGGCGGACTCGGCCGGTGACAGCTCGTTGATCTGCATGCCCTTGCCCTTCAGGTCGGTCAATGCACGACCGGCTTCGGCGCGGGTGTCCTTGCGCTCGAACTCGCGGCTGACCTTGGCGGCGTCCAGCAGCACCTTCTGCTCGGCCTTGGAGAGCTGGTCCCACCATTTCTTGCTGACCAGCACGATCCAGGGGCTGTAGACGTGGTTGGTCACGCTGAGGTACTTCTGCACCTCATAGAACTTGCTCGACAGGATGGTGTTGTACGGGTTCTCCTGGCCGTCCACCGTCTTGGTCTCCAGCGCGCTGAACAGCTCGGAGAACGGCAGGGGAATGGCATTGGCGCCCAGGGTCTTGAAGGCATCCAGGTACACCGGGTTCTGCATGACGCGCAGCTTGATGCCGTTCAGGTCTTCCATCTTCGCCACAGGGCGCTGGCTGTTGGTCAGGTTGCGGAAGCCGTTTTCCCAGTAGACCAGGCCGACCAGGCCTTTTTCCTGCAGCTTGTCCATCACCTTCTGGCCGATCGGGCCGTCCAGAACGGCATCAGCCTCCTTGGCGCTGTTGAACAGGAAAGGCGTGTCCCACAGCGCCATTTCCTTGGTGATGCCCACCAGCGTGGCGGTGGAGCCCACCATCATTTCCTGCGCGCCGCCGATCAGCGCCTGCTGCATCTGGGTGTCCGGGCCCAGCGCCGCGGCGCCCACGGCGCGGATCTTCATCTTGCCACCCGACAGCTTCTCCACCTCGTCGGCGAAGACCTTGACGGCGCGGCCCTGGTTGCTTTGTTCATTCAGGCCATAGCCGAAGCGGATCAGGCGCGGCTTGATGTCCTGGGCGATGGCCCCCATCGAAGCGGCCAGGGTGGCGGCGGACAGGGTGGCGAGAACGGTACGACGAAGCATTTTCATGAGAGTCTCCAGGTAAAAAACAGGTTGAACAATTGACGATCAGCGCATCCACTGCACCGGCAGCGTGACGATCTGGGGAAAGAGGACAAACAGGGCCAGCAACACCACGTAGGTCGCCAGGAACGGATTGACACCCTTGATGACGCTGTGCATCGGCATGCGGCCCACGCCAGCCACCACGTTGAGCACGGTGCCCACGGGCGGCGTGATCAGGCCGATGGCGCCGTTGAGCACGAACATGAGGCCGAAGTACACCGGGTCGATGCCGGCCTTCACCGCGATCGGCAGCATCACGGGGGCGAAGATCAGGATCGTCGGCGTCAGGTCCAGCGCGGTGCCGATCAGCACCAGCACCACCATCATCACCGCCATCAGCAGGCGCGGGTTGTTGACGAGCGGACCCAGCCACTGCGTCAGCACGCTGGGCAGATCAGCCAGCGTGATCATGTAGCTGGCGACCTGCGCGCCGGCGCACAGGAACATCACCACCGACGTGGTCTTGGCCGCGCGCAACAGCACGCCGTAGATCTCGGGCAGCTTCATCTCGCGGTGCACAAACAGCGCGATCATCAGGGCATAAAAGGCCGCCACGACCGCCGCCTCGGTGGGCGTGAACACGCCGGACTTCATGCCGCCGATGATGATGATCGGCATCAGCAGGGCCCAGAACGCCTTGCCCGAGGCCTTCAAGCGCTCGCGCATCGGCAGCGGCTGGCCCTTGGGCAGGTCGATCTTGCGCAGCACAAAGCGCCAGGTGACGATCAGGCCGGTGCCCATCAGCAAGCCGGGCACGATGCCCGAGACAAACAGGGCCGAGATCGAGGTGTTGGTGGTCACGCCGTAGATCACGAACGGCATCGACGGCGGAATGATCGGCGCGATGATGCCGCCGGAGGCAATCAGCCCGCCGGAGGTGGCCATCGGGTAGCCCTGCTGGCGCATCATGGGCAGCAGGATGGTGGCCAGCGCGGCGGTGTCCGCCAGGGCGGAGCCGCTCATGCTGGCCATCAACACGGCCGCGGCGATCGCCACGTAACCCAGGCCGCCGCGGATGTGGCCCACCCAGGCCTGCGCCATGTCGATGATGCGCCGGCTGATCCCGCCGGCGTTCATCAGCTCGCCGGCCAGAATGAAGAAGGGCACGGCCAGCAGCGGAAAGCTGTCCACACCGGCCACCAGGTTCTGGGCCAGCAGCTGCGTGTCCCAGAAATTGAGCACCCAGGCCATGCCGGCGCCGGTCAGCACCAGGGCCAGGCCCATGTTCATGCCGATGCCCATGAGCACCAGCATGCCCGCCGAAAACACCACGAAGGCTTGACTTTCGGGGCTCATGCTCATTCCACTTCGGCGCTGTGGCCGAGGTTCAGCGGCGTGCCCCGCACCAGTTCAATCAGGGCCATGAGACCCATGGCCATCGAGCACAGGAAAGCCGGCAGGGGCAGCAGCGCCGTGGAGTAGCCGAGCACCACCGAGTGGCTGCCAAAGCCCACCACCACCTGCTGCCAGGCGCCCCAGGCCAGCATGGCGCAGGCGGCCATCACCAGCAGGCGGATCAGCACTGTGAGCGCGGAAAAAATCTTCGGCCGGCTTTGCAGTGCGCTGGCCAGGCTGGTGAAGGCCATGTGCTCGCCGGCCGGGTAGGCCGCGGCGGCGCCCAGAAACACCATCCACACGAACAGCAGGCGAGAGAGCTCCTCGCTCGCCGCGATGCCACTGCCGAACCCGTAACGCAACACCACGTTCACGAACACGGCCAGGGCCATGACGCCGAGTGCCACGGCCATCGCGGCGTGGGTCAGGCCCTGCGCACGCAACAAAGTCTTCGATGCCTTCATGCGAACGCCTCCTTGTTCAGCCAGGCGGATGCCTCCCCCTGCAGTTGCGCCAGTGGCAGCCGCGCGTCAGCCCGCCACACGCCGGGTTCGCCGACCGGCGACTCCAGCGTGGCGAACTGGCTGTCCACCAGGCTGGTCGAGAAAAAGTGGGTGGCCGAGCGCGCAACCACGCGGGCCTGCGCGTCGTCACGGTCGATGTCCAGAAAGACGAAGCGCAGCCCGGGCCGGGCTTGGCGCAAGCGGTCGCGGTAGCGGCGCTTGAGGGCGGAACAGGTCAGCACCATCCCGCCGGGATGGGCCTGCAGCTGCTCGCCCAAGATGTCCAGCCAGCCGTCGCGGTCGGCGTCGGTCAGGGCGATGCCCTGGCTCATCTTGGCGCGGTTGGCGGGGCTGTGGAAGTCATCGCCCTCCACCAGCGGCAAGCCCTCGGCCTGGGCCAGTGCCGCGCCCAAGCTTGACTTGCCACACCCGGCAACGCCCATGACCACGATGTATTTGTCCATGATTTGGATAGCGCTATCTTGAAAAGTCAAAAAAAAGGACGAGGGTTCGACCTGTTTTTTCCAATTGTTTTTCAAATCTGACGGGCTTTGCTGAAACCCTTGTCATCCGATTTGGATAGCGCTATCCTACAAATGTTCCGTCATTTTATACCTAGTAGAAACCCTGACTCCATGCCCACCCCGCCCATCCGCCAGCGCGCCACCGGCCGCGTCACCCTTGCCGACGTCGCGCTGGCCGCCGGGGTCAGCCCGATCACGGTGTCGCGCGCCTTGCGCGGGGAACGGGCCGTGGCGCCTGAGCTGGTGGAACGGGTGCAGGCGGCCGCTGCCAAGCTGGGCTATGTGCCCGATCCGGCGGCGCGCGCCCTGGCCTCGCACCGCAGCACGCACGTGGCAGTGCTGATTCCCATGCTCTCGAACGAGCTGTTCGTCACCCTGCTGGAGGCTGTGCAGACCAGCATGCGCCGCGCCGGCTACCAGACGCTGATCGGTGTCACCCACTACGACCCCGGCGAAGAAGAGCAGCTGCTGCGCGAGCAGCTGATGCACCGCCCGGCCGGCCTGCTGGTCACCGGCTTCGACCACACCGAGGCCACCCAAGCGCTCATGGCGCGCAGTGGCGTGCCCTGCGTGCACCTGATGGAAAACAGCCCGGACGAAGGCGTCTACAGCGTGGGCTTCTCGCAGAGCGATGCGGGCGCCGACCTGACCCGCCACCTGATCGCCCGGGGCAAGCGCCGCATCGCCTTTGCCGCCGTCCAAATGGACCCACGCACCCTGCAGCGCCAAGCCGGCTGGC
>NZ_JAKJEW010000024.1:0-36065 GCF_022705245.1 Candidatus Skiveiella danica
GCTTGCTGTCGGAAAGGAACATATAGGGCGGCACCTCAAGGTTGTCAGGAGCCGGCACGTTCTTGTAGACCCGCCCGGCCATGTCGAACGTCGATCCATGACAAGGGCAGAAGAACCCACCTTGCCAGTCGTTCGGCAACGACGGCTGTGGTCCCGGCGTGAACTTGTCAGAAGGGGAACAGCCCAGATGCGTGCAAATACCCACTGCGACAAAGATTTCGGGTTTGCGCGAGCGCCATCCGTTCTTGGCATAGTCCGGCGTCTCTCCGGGCTTGCGCAATGACAGGGGATCGGCGAGTTGCGGGTCAAGCTTGGGCAAAGCAGCCAGTTGCTCGGGCGTACGACGCACGATCCACACCGGTTTTCCACGCCACTCCACGGTCAGTTTCTCGCCCGGCTTGAGGCCGGAAATATCTGCCTCTACTGCCGCGCCAGCCGCCTTGGCCCTTTCCGAAGGCATCATGCTGCTGACAAAGGGGACGGCGGCAGCAATACCGCCCGCGGCACCGGCGCAACCAGATGCAATCATCCAGGTCCGTTTGCTGTTGTCGACTGGGGTGTCACTCATGGGAATCCTCAAGAATGCGGTCTGTATCAGGGTCAACCCGAGATTGTAGCTGACGACTTTGGCCTCTGACCGATCAAGCGGTGCAGACAGCCAGACCTTGGCTTGACACACTTGGTTTCTCGTGAATACTGTCCTATTTCAACCAAATGGCGGAGCTTGATCGATGGGAATGATGTCTGAATTCAAGGAGTTTGCGGTCAAGGGCAACGTGATGGATCTGGCCGTCGGCGTGATCATCGGCGGCGCCTTTGGCAAGATCGTGGATTCGGTCGTTGCCGACCTGATCATGCCCCTGGTTGGAGCCGTGTTCGGAAAGCTGGATTTCTCCAGCCTGTTTGTCGTCCTGGGCAACGTGCCGGCCGGAACGGCCACAAACCTGGATGCGCTCAAGAAGGCGGGCGTGCCCGTCTTTGCCTACGGCAACTTCATCACGGTGGCAGTGAATTTCATCATCCTGGCGTTCATCATCTTCATGATGGTCAAGCAGATGAACCGCTTGCGCAAGGAAGCCCCGCCCGCTCCAGCGCCGGCACCTGCACCGACGCCGGAAGACGTGCTGCTCCTGCGCGAAATCCGCGACAGCCTCAGAAAATGAAGCCGGGCCGGGTGGGCCCTCCGCCCGGCTGTTGAAAAGCGAGACTCACGGCGCGAGAACCCGAGCGAATCGGATTGCTTCGATCAGGCTGGACGCGTCAGCCTGCCCGGTACCAGCGATGTCGAACGCCGTGCCGTGGTCGGGGCTCGTGCGACGTATTGGCAGGCCCAACGTGACATTGACGCCCTTGTCAACGCCGAGATACTTGACCGGAATCAGCCCCTGGTCGTGGTACATCGCAATCACCACATCGAATTCCCCCGGTTCGCCTGCAGCTGCCCGTGCCCGCATGAAGACGGTATCCGGTGCGAAAGGGCCTCTGACATCCATACCGGCCCTTCGCGCCGTTTCGATCGTCGGCGCAATGGTGTCGATTTCTTCCCGCCCAAAAAGGCCGCCTTCCCCGGCATGTGGATTCAGGCCCGCCACGCCAATGCGGGGGGCGCGTTGTAGCAAGGCCCCAACGGATTCGTGCGTAATGCGCAAAGTTTCCAGCAGATTTTCAGGGGTCACGGCGTCAATCGCGTCGCGCAAGGCGACGTGGATGCTCAAGAGGACCGTGCGCAACTCGTCATTGGCCAGCATCATGCGAACCGGTACTTCCGAAACGGACTTGCCGAGAAAGGCAGCCGCCTGCGCCTGCAGCAATTCGGTGTGCCCCGGGTAGGAGATGCCAGCCGCGGCCAGCGCTTCCTTGTGCAGGGGCGCCGTCACGATTGCGCCGATCTCCTTGCGAAGAGCCGCCTGTGCGGCCCATACCACACAGTCGGCAGCCGCCTGACCCGCCTCGGCGCTCACCCGGCCTACAGCGACCGGCCCCAGGCGCCGCGGCATCTGGAGCACCGGTATGCAGCGCGGCGGCGTCTCAAAGACATCTTGCGGCGCGTCGATCCGGGACACCGGGATCAGCGGCCTTCCCGGCCCGCTCACGACCGAACTGGCGCGGCGCAGGGTTGCCATATCGCCGACAACAAAACAGCCTGCGGTGACCGCTGGATCGTCACGAAACGCCTTGGCGATGATTTCGGGGCCGATTCCGGCCGGATCACCCATGGTGATCGCGATCGGCAGCTGGCTTGGGCGCGCTGGAATCACGGGCATGGCTCAGGCCGGATTGGCAATCTCGATGAATTCGTGCACAAGCCCGAGCTGCTCCGCAACATGTGAAGCCACGGCGGGCGCACCGAAACACTCGGTGGCATGGTGTCCGCAGGCAAAGAAGCTCACGCCGCATTCCCTCGCCAGATGGGCCTGCGGCTCCGAGATCTCCCCGGTGATAAAGGCCTGCGCACCGGCCGCAATGGCCGCTTCGAAATAGCCTTGCGCACCGCCGCTGCACCAAGCGATCGTGCGAATGGGCTCCTGCGAACCCACCACACTGACCACTGGCCGCCCCAACCTCAGTTCAAGATGGCGTGTCGTCTCCCCAGCGGTGAGGTACGGCTGCCCGTCAGCCCAGCCCCCCACAAAACCCAGCTCCTGTTCGCCGAAACGGGCATCGGCCCTGAGGCCCAGCACCCGGCCAAGCTGCGCATTGTTGCCCCATTCGGGGTGCGCAGCCAGCGGAAGATGGTAGGCAAAGAGGTTGACATCGTGCGCCAGCAACAGGGCCAGGCGCTGCTTCATCCAGCCGGTCACGCGGCCATCCTGGCCACGCCAGAACAGGCCATGGTGCACAAAGAGCGCATCCGCCTGGGCAGCTATCGCCGCTTCGATCAGCGCCCGGCTCGCCGTCACCCCGGAGACGATCTTGCGGATGCCCTGCCGCCCCTCGACCTGCAGGCCGTTCGGTCCGTAATCCTTGAATCGCTCGGGCTGCAGCACGGCATCGAACGCCTGGAGCACCGCGCCACGCTCGACAACTGCAAGGGGCGATGCCGGGGAAAGTCCTGGAGTCATCCGGTCATTGTCCCTGAATTCCGGCCGGTTGACGGCGCGCGCGACCGCCGGCTGCTGCCGGCCCACCTACAATTTGGCCACCGCCTGACCGGGCGAATCCCGGCTTCACCGCATGAAACGACTCTGGCTGCTGTTCTCTCAATCCGTCACGGTGCTGCTGGCCGCGTATTTTGTCGTCGGTGTCATGAAGCCGGAATGGCTGAACAAGCGGCCCACGCTGAGCGGCGCCGTGTCCGTCATCGAGGCACCGTCGGGCGGATCGGGCACAGTGGCCGCCGGCAGCTTCAGCCCTGCGGCCAAGCGCGCGTCACCCGCCGTGGTCAGCATCAACACCAGCAAGGCGGCCGAAAGGCACCCGCGCAGCGGTGATCCTTGGTTCCGCTTCTTTTTCGGCGACCAGGGCAACCAGCCCCAGGAGGGCTTGGGCAGTGGCGTCATCGTCAGTCCCTCCGGCTACATCCTCACCAACAATCACGTTGTGGAAGGCGCAGACGAGATCGAGGTGATCCTCAACGACAGCCGCCGGACCAAGGCCAAGGTCATTGGCACCGACCCGGACACGGACCTGGCCATCCTCAAGATCGAACTCGACAAGCTGCCCGTGATCGTGCTGGGCAACTCCGATGCCCTGGCCGTGGGCGACCATGTGCTGGCCATTGGCAACCCGTTCGGTGTCGGTCAGACTGTGACGGGTGGCATCGTCAGTGCCCTGGGGCGCAACCAGCTAGGGATCAACACGTTCGAAAACTTCATCCAGACCGATGCCGCGATCAACCCCGGCAACTCTGGCGGGGCATTGGTCGATGTCAACGGACATCTCATGGGCATCAACACCGCCATCTATTCACGCTCGGGCGGCAGCATGGGCATCGGTTTTGCGGTCCCGGTGTCCACCGCGAAGATGGTGCTGGACAGCATCGTGCGCGACGGCCAGGTCTCCCGGGGCTGGATCGGCGTCGAGCCCAACGACCTCTCACCCGAGCTGGCTGAAACCTTCGGCGTGAAGGCCGCGTCCGGGGTCATCATCACCGGCGTGCTCCAGAACGGTCCGGCTGCGCAGGCAGGCATCCGCCCGGGCGACGTGATCACCGCCGTTGCCGGCAAGACCCTCGCGTCGGTCAGCGAACTGCTGTCGCATGTGGCGGCACTCAAACCGGGGGTACCGGCGCGCTTCAGCCTGCTGCGTCGTGAGGAAAAAGTGGAAATTGACGTGACACCGGGCCTGCGACCGCGGCCTCGCCAAGCAGCCCGGTAGTCACAGACTCAGTTTTTGATAGCTGTTGAGGACCATCCGATGCTGGGAATGGGCCAAATGAACCAATAAAACAGGTTCAGGAGGGCTCGGTCCCTGCCTCGGCGTCCGGAGCCTGGGTGTGCTTGATGAAGATCCGGGCCGCCCAGATGCCCAGCTCGTATAACAGGCACATGGGAATCGCCAGCGCGAGCTGCGACACCACGTCCGGCGGGGTCACGATGGCTGCGATGATGAACGCAAGCACCACGAAGTAGCCCCGAAAATCCTTGAGCTTCTGAATGCTGACCACCCCCAGGCGCGCCAGCACGACCACCGCAATGGGCACCTCGAAGGCCAGCCCGAAGGCAAAGAACATGGTCAGCACGAACGTCAGGTAGGCCTCGATATCCGGCGCGGCCGTGATGCTCTTGGGCGCGAAGCCCTGGATGAACTTGAACACCTGGCCAAATACAAAGAAATAGCAGAACGCCACGCCAATGAAGAACAGCACCGTGCTGGAAACCACCAGCGGCAATACGAGTTTTTTCTCGTGTGTATACAGGCCCGGCGCCACAAAGGCCCAGAGCTGGTACAGCACGACCGGCAAGGCGATCAGGAAGGCCGCCATCAGCAGGATCTTCAACGGCACCATGAACGGCGAGATCACCGAGGTCGCAATCAGCGTGGCCCCTGTGGGCAGGGTCGCGATCAACGGAGCCGCCAGCAGGTCGTAAAGCCGGCCAGGCCCCGGATACAAGCCCAGCGCGATGGCCGCCACGGCGATCGCGAGCAGCATGCGGATCAGCCGGTCGCGCAATTCAACGAGGTGCGCCACGAACGGCTGTTCGGTGCCGGCGAGTTCGTCTTCTGCTTTGTTCTGGGGATCGGACATGGTGAATAAGGCAAGCCAGACCAGAGGGTCGGGCGCAGCCGAAGACGGCTAGTTGAATTTCTGCGGACGGTAACGCGCCACGCGCGCAGCCCCTGACAGGGCCCGGGTCCGGACGCCGTTGCGTGCCTTGTACCACTGAGGCGTCGCGCCCTGCTTGAGCCGCCACTTCTTGCGGGGATGCTTGTACTCGGGTGGCGGCGGTTCCCAGGCCGTACCCGGGCTGTCCGAGCTCAGCCCGGCCGTGGTCTCCGACCACTGTTTCTCGAAATCGGCAGTGCCGGTCTGGATGGTCTGCTCGACGTCGCGCGCCGCACTTTCCACCGTTTCCTTCATCTTCTTGAGTTCGTCCAGTTCCATCGACCGGTTGACCTCGGCCTTGACATCCGACACGTAGCGTTGCGCCTTGCCCAGCAGGGTGCCGACGGTGCGGGCCACGCGCGGCAATTTCTCCGGCCCGATGACGATCAGCGCCACCGCGCCAATCAGCGCGATCTTCGAAATGCCGAGGTCGATCACGGGTGTCGGGACTGCAACGAACGGATCAGGACTTGGTCTTGGCTTCGACGTCGATGGTGGTCTTTTCGGCGTTGGCCGCGTTGCTCACCTGCCCGGTCGGCGGGGCGGGTTTCTCTTCGGGGGCCGATCCGTCCTTCATTCCGTCCTTGAAACCCTTGACGGCGCCGCCCAGATCCGAACCCATGTTCTTGAGCTTCTTGGTGCCGAACACCATCACCACGATCAGCAGAACGATCAGCCAGTGCCAAATGGAAAATGAACCCATGGATAACTCCTAACGAATATGCGGGATTCTAGTCTGGCACCGGGTGCCAGCGGCACCACGGGCCAATTCAACCCTTCAGCCAGGGCCGCGGACCGCCCATGACGTGGATGTGCAGGTGATGCACCTCCTGCCCGCCCTCGGCTCCGGTGTTGACCACCACCCGGAAGCCGCCTTCCGGATAGGGCCGGCAGCCCTGCTCCAGCGCCAGCTTCGGCGCCAGCGCCATCATGCGCCCCAGCAGGCCGACATGATCCGGCCCTGCGTGGGCCAGCGAGGGAACATGCACTTTCGGCACCATCAGGAAATGCACCGGTGCCCAAGGGTGAATGTCGTGGAAGACGAAGACCTCGTCATCCTCATGGACCTTTTTCGAGGGAATCTTGCCGGCGACAATCTTGCAGAAGAGGCAATTCGGATCATGGGCAGCGGATGGTCCAGCGGTCGGCACGGTTCAGGTCTCCATCGGAAGGTCTTTGTTCATCCGCACCATGCCCATGACGATGCGGTAGAGGAACCAGATTGAAATGACGCCCCACGCCAGCCAGCCAGGCGCCAGCAGCAGCAGCCACAGCGGCGAAGTCACGGCATACAGCACACCGGCCCACAAGACCGTGCGGATGCGGAAGCTGAAATGGGACGCCATCCAGCTGCCATCGGCATCGCCTTTCTTGACCAGATCCATGATCAGCGCCACCAGCAGAAGCGCAAGGCTGGCCTGCGCGCCCGGAAACACCGCGCCCACCGCCACGATCAGGTGCAGAAGGTAACTGACCCAGCTGACGGTGCGCATGGAGTCGAGTTGCGAATCGTTCATTCCTGTGCCTCCCGCGCCTGGGCCTTGCGCAAGGCCTTTTCCTCGATCCCGCTGGTGCCTTCGCGGCGTTCCAGTTCGGCCACCACCTGGGCCGGAGTCAGACCGTAGTGCGCCAGCGCGATCATCGAGTGGAACCAGAGGTCGGCCACTTCATAGATGATCTTGTTCGGGTCGCCGCCATGGTCGGCGTCCTTGGCAGCCATGACCACCTCGGTTGCCTCTTCGCCGATCTTTTTCAGGAAGGCGTCCGGCCCCTTGTGCAGCAGGCGTGCGACGTAGCTCTTTTCGGGGTCACCGCCGTTGGCGGCCTTGCGGCTCTCGATGACGGCGGCCAGACGCGCCAAAGCGTCTTCAGCATTTCGGACCATGGAATCGTGGGAGGACATGGGCACTATCTGTAGATGGATTCGGGGTCTTTCAAGACCGGCTCGACGGTTTTCCAGCCGCCGTTGTCATAGCGCTGAAAGAAACAGCTGTGGCGCCCGGTGTGGCACGCGATGCCGGGCTTGTGCCCGAGCTGCGTGACCTTGAGCAGGACCACATCGTTGTCGCAGTCCAGGCGAATGTCGTGCACCGTCTGCACATGGCCCGACTCCTCGCCCTTGAACCACAGCTTGCCGCGCGAGCGGCTGAAATACACCGCCCGACCCAGCTCCGCGGTCTTCTGCAGGGCGTCACGGTTCATCCAGGCGAACATCAACACGTCGCCCGTCGCGGCTTCCTGCGCAATGGCCGGGACCAGCCCCTGGGCGTCCCACTTCACTTCGTCGAGCCAGTTCATGAGGGAATTGTCAGTGATTTGAGGATACTTTCATTTTGATAGCTACTTATGACCATTCGACGATGGGGAATGGGCAGAAATGCTTCAAATCCGCACCGGAATGCCGCGTTCGGCCATGCGCGCCTTGGCCTGCGCCACCGTGAACTCGCCATAGTGGAAGATGCTGGCGGCCAGCACGGCATCCGCCCCGCCCGTCTGGATGCCATCGGCCAGGTGGTCCAGCGTGCCCACGCCGCCCGAGGCGATCACCGGCACACTGACCGCGTCGCTCACAGCACGCGTCAATTCGAGGTCAAAGCCCGCCTTGGTGCCGTCGCGGTCCATGCTGGTCAGCAGGATCTCGCCGGCGCCATGCTCAGCCATCTGCCGTGCCCAGGCCACCGCATCTAGGCCAGTGTTCTTGCGCCCTCCGTGGCTGTAGACGTCCCAGCCTTCGCCGCGATCCAGCAGGTCGTCCCCGAAGCGGCGCTTGGCGTCGATGGCCACCACGATGCATTGGGCGCCGTATTTGGCCGAGGCGTCGCGGATCACCTGCGGGTTGGCGATCGCCGCCGAGTTGAAGCTGGTCTTGTCAGCGCCCGCGTTGAGCAGGCGGCGCACGTCCTCGACGGTGCGCACCCCGCCGCCGACCGTCAGAGGAATGAACACCTGGCTGGCCACGGCCTCGATGATGTGCAGGATCAGGTCGCGGCCGTCGCTGGTGGCGGTAATGTCCAGGAAGGTGAGCTCATCAGCGCCCTGGTCGTTGTAGCGCGCGGCAATCTCCACCGGGTCACCCGCGTCCCGCAATTCGACAAAATTGACGCCCTTGACCACGCGGCCACCGGTCACGTCAAGGCAGGGAATGATACGTTTGGCAAGCATGGCGGGATTGTAGGTTGCAGACCATGGCAGCCCGCTCGCCGGACCGGGTCGGCGCCCGCCGTCAAAGCACGGTGAGACGCTGCCAGCCCTGCCAGGTCTGGCCTGCAGCAACTTCCACCGGGCTCATCACCTGCGCCGCCTCGACGCACAGCATCCGAGCAAATCCATCGGGTGGCATGTCGCCCAGACGGCCGCACCGTTCGGCGCCAGGGTTCCAGACCACCGTATCGGCGAAGCTTGCGCTCTGGGCTACTTGCATGCCATGCGGGCCGTCGTGCAGGGTCAACGCGGAAGGCGCGGCAGCATAGACCCGGTCGAACTCGCCATTGAAGCCGATGCAGCCGCTGGCCAGCCCGGTCTGGTCCGTCACCGCATTCCAGCAGCGCTGCCCCTGCAGGCCTTCGAGACGCGCGCCCGCGATATCGTCCACCGCCAGGTACGTGTGCAGCGCCCCGGTGAACTGAAGCGGCTGCACATCGGTGTTGTCGACCTTCAGAGCAACCTGAAGGCTGCCGGGCCGCAGGCTGACCGTCAGGACCGCTTCGAATGCCTGCGGCCAGAGGGCGCGGGTGCCGTGCGTCGCGCACAGCTGCAAACAGACCTGCGCGCCGTCGTCGGACCCAGGTGGCGATGTACCGGCCGCCAACCCCGGAAACTGCGCCCAAGGCAGGGTACGTGCGAACCCGTGCTTCGGCAGCGAGCCGCGCGCATTGAACTGCGGGAAGCACACGGGGATACCGCCGCGAATGGCCGAACGGCCGTCAAACAGCGCCCTGGGGCTCAGATAGAGACGCTCACGCCCGCCAGACTGCCAGGAGAGCACCTGCGCGCCATGTAAGGCCACAGTGACCGTGTCGCCCTGGGGAAGTGCCAGCCGAATGCAAGACTGGCCCTGAAATGGGCGGTATTCGATGCCCGGCATGGCCAAGTCCTGGCTATTCATGCCCATGCCAGCGGGCACTTGCGGAAGGTGTGAAGACGCTGGCGCCGCGCGCTCAGCCATTCAGCTCGTCGGCGCGCCGCTGCGCCACGGCGAAATCCAGGTCGCCGGAATAGATGGCGCGTCCGCAGATGACGCCTTCCACCCCTTCGGACTCGACCGCACAAAGCTGCTCGATGTCCGTCATGTTCGACAGGCCGCCGGAGGCGATCACCGGAATGCTCAGCGCCTGGGCCAGGCGCACCGTGGCCTCGACGTTGATGCCCGAGAGCATGCCGTCGCGGCCGATGTCGGTATAGATGATCGATTCGACGCCCCAGTCCTCGAACTTGCGCGCCAGGTCCACCACTTCGTGGCGGGTGAGCTTGCTCCAGCCGTCGGTGGCGACCTTGCCGTCACGGGCATCGAGGCCCACGATGATGTGCCCGCCGAACGCGGTGCAGGCATCCTTGAGGAAGCCCGGGTTCTTGACCGCGGCCGTGCCGATGATGACGTAGCGCAGGCCGCCGTCGATGTATTTTTCGATGGTGTCCAAGTCACGGATGCCCCCGCCCAGCTGCACCGGGATGTCGTCACCGACGGCCTTGAGAATCGACTTGATCGCCGCGTAATTCTGCGGTTTGCCAGCAAAGGCGCCGTTCAGATCCACCAGATGCAGCCGGCGCGCGCCCTGCTCCACCCACTTGAGCGCCATGGCCGCGGGGTCCTCGCCAAACGTGGTGGACTGGTCCATGTCACCCTGCTTGAGGCGAACGCAGTGGCCGTCTTTGAGATCAATCGCGGGAATCAAGATCATGTCAGTGGGGCATGACGCCGTGGACAAGGAGGTGAGGAGCAGGAAATCAGGGGTTCCAGTGCAGGAAATTCCGGTACAGGGCCAGACCCTGGGCGGCGCTCTTCTCGGGGTGGAATTGCGTCGCAAAAATATTATCGCGTGCAATCGCGGCGGCAAAGCGTCCGCCGTAATCGGCCTCGCCCGCAGTGTGGCGTGTTTCCGACGGATGGGCGTAGAAGCTGTGCACGAAATAGAACCAGCTCGCGTCCGGCACGTCGCGCCAAACCGGGTGGACCGTGCCTTGGTGCGCCGATTGAAAGACCTGGTTCCAGCCCATCTGCGGCACCTTGTAACGGCTGCCGTCCGGTTGCATCCGGCCGGCCAGGTCGAACTTTCGCACGTCCCCCGCGATCAGGCCCAAGCCCGGTGTATCGCCTTCGGCGCTGTGTTCCAGCAGCATCTGCATGCCCACGCAGACGCCGAACAGCGGCTTCTTGGCCGCCGCATCCAACACCGAGGCCAGCAGGCCGGACTCGCGCAGCTCGCGCATGCAGTCGGGCATCGCGCCCTGTCCGGGCAGGACGACCCGGTCGGCGTCGAGCACCTGCTGCGGACTGGCCGTGATGACCACGTCCACACCGGTGTCAGTGGCCGCGTGGATCACCGCCTGGGCCACCGAGCGCAGGTTGCCCATGCCGTAGTCCACGACCGCCACCTTTTTTGCTAGATTGTTCATAGCAAACTATGACCTTCCGACGACGGGATCGTGCCTTTTTCCCTGAAAATCATGCTACAACGAGCCCTTCGTGGACGGAATCGTGCCCGCCGAGCGCGGATCCAGCTCCAGCGCGGCGCGCAGCGCCCGGGCAAAGGCCTTGAACACGGTTTCGGCCTGGTGGTGGGCGTTTTCGCCGCGCAGGTTGTCGATGTGCAGGGTCACGAAGGCGTGGTTGACGAAGCCCTGGAAGAACTCGAATGCCAACTGGCTGTCGAAGGTGCCGATCATGCCGCTCTTGAACGGCACGTGCATCACCAGCCCGGGCCGGCCGGAAAAGTCGATCACCACCCGGCTGAGTGCCTCGTCCAGCGGCACATAGGCATGGCCGTAGCGGCGGATGCCCTTCTTGTCACCCACCGCCTTGGCCACCGCCTGGCCCAGCGTGATGCCCACGTCTTCGACCGTGTGGTGGCCGTCGATGTGCAGGTCGCCTTCGGCCTGGATGTCCAGGTCAATCAGCCCGTGGCGGGCGATCTGGTCCAGCATGTGGTCGAAAAAACCGATGCCGGTGGACAGCCGGGCCTGGCCGGTGCCGTCAAGGTTGACGCGGACGGTGATCCGGGTCTCAGCGGTGTTGCGGGTGACTTCGGCGGTGCGCGCGGTGGTGGTCATAGGGAGGCTTTCAGTGCCGCCAGCAGCTGCGCGTTCTCCTCGGGGGTTCCGACGGTCAGGCGCAGGCAGTTGTCCAGCAACGGGTGCATTTTAGAAACGTTCTTGACCAGCACCTTGCGCTCGCGCAGGCCGGCAAAGGTCTTCGCCGCGTCCGGCACCCGCAGCAGGATCATGTTGGCCTCGCTCTTGAAGGGGTGCGCACCCGGCAACTGGCCCAGCGCCTGGAGCAGATGGCCGCGCTGCTCGCGCAGCTCGGCCGCCTGCACCGCGAACACATCGGCATGTTCGATGGCGAACAGCGCGCACTCGTAGTTCAGCACGCTGATGTTGTAAGGAGGGCGCACCTTGTCGATCTCGGCGATCAGCGCCTTCGGGCCCAGCATGTAGCCCAGCCGCACGCCGGCCAGGCCGAACTTGGAGAGCGTGCGCATCAGCAGCACATGGTGATGCCGGTGGATGCGGTCGATGTAGCTGCGGCTGGCAAATGGTTGGTAGGCCTCGTCCATCACAACCAGGCCGCGCTGCGCGCCCTGGGCCTCGATGATCCGCTCGATCACCGCGTCGTCCCACAGGTTGGCGGTCGGGTTGTTCGGATAGGCCAGGTAGACGATGGACGGCTTGTGCGTGGCGATGGCGCCCAGCATGGCAGCTTCATCGAGTTCAAAGTCGGCTGTCAGCGGCACGCCGTGGAACGCCAGCCCTTGCAGCTGCGCACTCATCGCGTACATCACGAAGCCCGGAACCGGCGCGAGGACGGAAGCACCCGGCACGTCGCAGGCCATTGCCAGCAGGGAGATCAGCTCGTCCGAGCCATTGCCCAGCATGATGTCGAAGCCCTCGGGCATGCCGGCATAGGCGGCCAGCGCCTTGCGCAGGTCGTTCACCCGGGCATCCGGGTAGCGGTTCAGCGCGAGCGCGCCCAGGCGCTGGCCCAGTTCAACCTGCAGCGCGTGCGGCAGCGAATAGGGGTTCTCCATCGCATCGAGCTTGACCATGCCTACCGAATCCTGGATCGCGTAGGCGTGCATCGATTGCACGTCCTGGCGGATCCGTTTCAGGAGTTGAGGACTGACTTCGCTCATCGGGGCACTCTCATGGGGGGCACTTCGGACAGCCGCAGCTCGGCGGCGCGGGCGTGGGCTTGCAGGCCTTCGCCATAGGCCAGTTCAGCGGCGATCAGGCCCAGCTGCTGCGCGCCCCGTTCGCTGACCTCGATCAGGCTGCTGCGTTTCTGGAAGTCGTAGACCCCCAGTGGCGAGCTGAAACGGGCGGTGCCGCTGGTGGGCAGGACGTGGTTGGGGCCCGCGCAGTAGTCCCCCAGGCTTTCGCTGGTGTAGGCGCCCAGGAAGATCGCTCCGGCGTGGCGCAGCAGGGGCTCCCAGCGGTGCGGATCGCGGCTGGAAACCTCCAGGTGCTCCGGCGCGATGCGGTTGCTGATCTGGCACGCCTCTTCCATGCTGCGCGTCAGGATCAGCGCCCCGCGGTCGTTGAGCGAGCGGGCGATGATCTCGCGCCGCGGCATGGCGGGCAGCAGGCGGTCAATGGCGGCCTGCACCGCCTCGATGTAGGCCGCGTCCGGACACAGCAGGATGCTCTGTGCCAGCTCGTCATGCTCGGCCTGGCTGAAGAGGTCCATCGCCACCCAGTCGGCCGGCGTGCTGCCGTCGGCCAGCACCAGGATCTCGCTGGGGCCGGCGATCATGTCGATGCCGACCGTGCCGAACACGCGCTTCTTGGCGCTGGCCACATAGGCGTTGCCGGGGCCGGTGATTTTGTCCACCTTGGGGACGGTGGCGGTGCCATAGGCCAGCGCGGCCACGGCCTGCGCACCGCCGAGGGTGAAGGCCCGGGTCACGCCCGCCACATAGGCCGCCGCCAGCACCAGTGCGTTACGCTCGCCCCGGGGCGTGGGCACCACCATGATGATTTCGCCCACACCGGCCACATGGGCGGGAATGGCGTTCATCAGCACGCTCGACGGATAGGCGGCCTTGCCACCCGGCACGTAGATGCCCACGCGGTCCAGCGGGGTCACCTTCTGGCCGAGCAGCGTGCCGTCTTCGTCGCGGTAGCTCCAGCTCTCGCCACTGGCCGCTTTCTGCGCCTCGTGGTAGCGCCGCACCCGGCTGGCCGCCGCTTGCAGCGCTGCTTTCTGGGCTGCGGGCAAGGCGTCGAACGCGGCCTTCAGCTCCGCCTGCGTCAGCTCCAGCTCGGCCATCGAGGCGGCCGCCAGTCCGTCGAAGCGCTGGGTGTAGGCCAGCACGGCTGCATCGCCGCGCGCCTGCACATCGGACAGGATGTCGGCCACGCGCTGCTCGATCGCAGCATCGGTGTCGGCCGACCAGTGCAGGCGTGCCTTGAACGCCGCCTCAAAGGTCGGATCGGTGGTGGACAGGCGAAGAGGAGCGGCGTTCAGGCTCATGGTTCAGGATTCGGACAAGGCGCCGGCAAAGGCGTCGATGATGGCGCGGATCGGCGCCTGCTTGAGCTTGAGCGAGGCCTGGTTCACCACCAGGCGCGAACTGATGTCCATGATGCGCTCCACCTCGACGAGCTGGTTGGCCTTCAGCGTGTTTCCGGTGGACACCAGATCGACGATGGCGTCAGCCAGCCCGGTCAGCGGCGCCAGTTCCATGCTGCCATAAAGCTTGATCAGGTCGACGTGCACGCCTTTCGTGGCGAAAAATTCGCGGGCGATGGTGGTGTATTTGGTGGCCACCGCCAGCCGCGAACCCTGGCGGACCGCGCTCGCGTAGTCAAAGTCCGCCCGCACGGCCACGCTCATGCGGCACTTGGCGATCCGAAGGTCCAGCGGCTGGTACAGGCCCTGTCCGCCGTGCTCCAGCAGCGTGTCCTTGCCGGTCACGCCGAGATCGGCGCCACCATATTCCACATAGGTGGGTACATCGGTGGCACGGACCAGCACCACCCGCACGCCCGGCTGGTTGGTCGGGAGAATGAGCTTGCGGGAGGTTTCCGGGTCTTCCAGCACCTCGATACCAGCCGCCTTCAGCAGCGGCAGGGTTTCCTCGAAGATGCGGCCCTTGGACAGCGCGAGAGTGATCATGGCGCTACCTGCCGAGCCGCCTCAAAGGCAGCGCGCGCCCCCTGGGGGGGCAGTGACGTACGCGAAGCGACGAACGTGGGGGTCATCATTTGATTCTTTCAATGTCGGCGCCAATGCCGCGCAGCTTGGCTTCCATCTGGTCGTATCCGCGGTCCAGATGGTAAATGCGGTCAACCACTGTCTCCCCTTCGGCCACCAGCCCGGCGATCACCAGGCTGGCCGACGCCCGCAGGTCGGTGGCCATCACAGTGGCACCCGAGAGGGCGCGAACACCCTCGATCACTGCGACCTTGCCGTCAATCTGGATGTGCGCGCCCAGGCGCACCAGTTCGTTCACGTGCATGAAGCGGTTTTCGAAGATCGTCTCGGTCACCTTGCTGGTGCCCTGCGCGATGCAGTTGAGTGCCATGAACTGCGCCTGCATGTCGGTGGGAAAGCCCGGGTATTCCGTGGTGCGAAAGCTCATGGCCTGCAGGTAGTCATAGGCCGGTGAGGCGGCCTGCACCCGCACACCGTCCTTTCCCAGATCGGTGACATTGACGCCAGCCTCCAGCAGCTTGTCGATCACGGCATCCAGATGGTCGGCTCGCGCGTGGCGCAAAACCACGTCGCCGCCGGTGGCAGCGACCGCGCACAGGAAGGTGCCTGCCTCGATCCGGTCCGCCACGACCGCATGTTCGCAGCCGTGCAGGGCTTCGACGCCCTGGA
Source organism: Candidatus Skiveiella danica (assembly GCF_022705245.1). Lineage (NCBI taxonomy): Bacteria > Pseudomonadati > Pseudomonadota > Betaproteobacteria > Burkholderiales > Comamonadaceae > Candidatus Skiveiella > Candidatus Skiveiella danica. Next base: position 15,309 of record NZ_JAKJEW010000024.1, read on the forward strand.
TGCGGATGCGACGGGTGCCATGGCCTTCGATCTTCGCGCCCATCTTGATCAGCATCTCCGCCAGGTCAGGGATCTCCGGCTCCTGGGCGGCGTTTTCCAGGATGGTCTCGCCCTCGGCGAGCGTGGCGGCCATCAGAAAGTTCTCGGTGCCCGTGACGGTGACCATGTCGGTGGTGATGCGCGCGCCCTTGAGTCGCGTGCGTCCGCTGGGCAGCTTGGCGATCATGTAGCCATGCTCGACCGTGATCTCGGCTCCCATGGCCTGCAGCCCCTTGATGTGCTGATCCACCGGGCGCGAGCCGATGGCGCAGCCGCCTGGCAGCGAGACCGTGGCTTCGCCGAAACGCGCAAGCAAGGGCCCCAGCGCCAGCACCGAGGCCCGCATGGTCTTGACCAGTTCGTACGGCGCTTCGGGTGTGATGGGATTGGCGGCGTGCAGCGTCATGCCGCCGCGCTCCCCATGGGTCTGGGTTTTCACGCCCATGTTGTCCAGCAGGCGGCGCATGGTGGCCACGTCCTGCAGGCGGGGCACGTTGGTCAGTGTGACCGGCTCGGCGGTCAGCAGGGCCGCGCACAGCTCGGGCAGGGCGGCATTCTTGGCGCCGGAGATCGGGACTTCGCCGCACAACTGGCGTCCCCCCCGAATGATGAGTTTGTCCATGAACAGTCTGTCTGCGCCGCGGTTCAGCGCGGCAGGGCCGCCCATTCGGCGGGAGTGTAGGTTTTCATCGAAAGGGCATGCACTTCGTCCGTCTTCAGGCGCGCCCCCAGCGTGGCATACACCTGTTGATGGCGGGCGATGGCACGGCGCCCCTCGAACGCGGTGGACACGATGGTGGCATACCAATGGCGACCATCGCCTTCCAGCGCCAGGTGCTCGCAGGGAAGCCCTGCGGAAATGATGGACTTGAGCTCTTCTGCAGTCATGTGCTTCCTAACCCCTGATTTTGTAGCCCGTGCGCAGCAACTGCACGGCAATGCCACTGATAACGAGCAACGAGGATCCCACGATGCCCAGGCTCAGCCAGGGCGACACATCGCTGACCCCGAAGAAGCCGAAACGGAAACCGTCAATCATGTAGAAGAACGGATTCAGGTGACTGACCCCCTGCCAGAAGGCCGGCAGCGAATGGATCGAATAGAACACGCCGGAGAGAAAGGTCATCGGCATGATGATGAAATTCTGGAACGCCGCCATCTGGTCGAATTTCTCGGCCCACAGTCCGGCAATCAGACCCAGCGCGCCCAGCATGGCCGCCCCGAGCACGGCGAACACCACGATCCACCACGGCGCGACAAAGACTGGCGTGGCAAAAAATGCGGTGGCGATGAACACGCCGGTGCCCACCAGCAGGCCACGCACCACCGACGACCCCACATAGGCGAAAAACCAGCTCCAGTGCGACAGCGGCGTCAGCAGCAGGAACACCAGGTTGCCCATGATCTTGCTCTGCACCAGGCTGGACGAACTGTTGGCAAACGCGTTCTGCAGCACGCTCATCATCACCAGGCCGGGCACCAGAAAGGCGGTGTAGCTCACCTGGCCGTACACCTTGACGTGGTCTTCCAATACGTGGCCGAAGATCAGCATGTAGAGCACGGCGGTGAGCACCGGTGCGGCCACGGTCTGGAAACTGACCTTCCAGAAGCGCAGCACTTCCTTGTAGAACAGGGTCTGCCAGCCGCTCATGATGTGCCTTCGCCTTGCGCGACGGCGCGACCACCAGCCATCACATCGAGGAACACATCCTCGAGGTCCGCCTTGCGGATCTCGACATCCTCGGCGCGCAGGCCGGCTTCGCGGATGGCGGCCAGATAGCGCTCCACTTCAAGCGCATTGTGCGCGGGAAACTGCACGATTCGGCCCGTAATCCGGGCTTTTCCAGCGAGCGCGGGTGGAAGTTCGCTATCGATCTTGAAGCGAAGCACATTGCTCGAAGCCGCCTTGAGCAGTTCGGAGGTCGTGGCCAGCGCCACCACCCTCCCCTGCTTGAGCATCGCCAGGCGGCTGCAGAGCGCTTCGGCCTCTTCGAGGTAGTGGGTGGTGAGCAGTACCGTGTGTCCCTGCTTGTTCAGCCTGGCGATGAACTGCCACAGCGTCTGACGCAATTCCACATCCACGCCGGCGGTGGGCTCGTCCAGCACGATCACCGGTGGCTTGTGCACCAATGCCTGCGCCACCAGCACCCGGCGCTTCATGCCACCGGAGAGCTGGCGCATGTTGGCATCGGCCTTGTCGGCCAGACCGAGGCTGTCCAGCAGTTCGTCGATCCAGGCATCGTTGTGCTTGACCCCGAAGTAGCCGGACTGGAAGCGCAGGGCCTCGCGGACATTGAAGAAGGGGTCGAACACCAGTTCCTGCGGCACGACGCCCAGGCGACGGCGCGCCTGCGCGAAATCACGCTGCACGTCGTGCCCTTGCACCAGCACCCGCCCCTCGCTGGCGCGCGCCAGACCGGCCAGGATGCTGATCAAGGTGGTCTTGCCGGCGCCATTGGGTCCGAGCAGCCCGAAAAACTCGCCTTCTTCGATGTCGAAGCTGACGTTGTCAAGGGCCTTGAGGGGTTCGCCAGTGCCGCCGCGCCCGGCCGGAAAGGTCTTGGAAACAGACTGAAAGGAGATCGCTGGCATGAGAGATGCTTATTTTACGGGCTGGCCGCGCACCGATACCGGTGCGCGATGAACCGGTTGCACCGGCGTCAGCCCGGTTCGCTCAGCAGACTGGCCACGCCGTACAAGGTGGCCAGTTGCAACAGCCGCGGTGAAAGCCCGCGCACCTGGAACGTCTTTCCGCTGGCCAGGCAAGCCCGGCGGCAGGCCAGCAGCACCGCCAGCGCCGACGAATCGAATTGCTGCAACGCAGAAGCGTCCGCGATGACCTCGGACTGCGCCTGGCCATTGAGGCCCTGAAGCAGCATGGCCAGACAACCCGATGCCTGGTCAAGCGTCAGCACGGAGGGAAGAACCAGCATGTCAGGGGCTTCAGCCCTTGCGGGCATTGGCCTTGTTGCGTTCCGCCAAAGTGGCGATCAAACCGTCCATACCCTTGGCATTGATTTCCTGGGCGAACTGGCCCCGGTAGGTTTCCACCAGCCAGACGCCCATCACGTTGAGGTCGAAAATCTTCCATCCCGCGCCTTGCCCCGGAGTTTTCTGGACGCGGTAGTCAAGCTGCACCGGGTCGCCCCGCCCCCGGATCTCGGTGCGGACCACGACCTCCTTGTCGTCCGGCGAAGCCCGCAGCGGCTTCAGGAACACCTCCTGGTCGCTGACCTGGGACAGCGCGCCGGCGTAGGTGCGCACCAGCAGGATCTTGAACTCCTCCTGCAGACTCTTTTGCTGCTCAGGGGTGGCCTTGCGCCAGGCCGGACCGGCCGCCGAGGCGGTCATGCGCTGGAAATCGACGTTGGGCATGATCTTGCTGTCGACCAGCGCTATGACTTTCGGCAGGTTGCCGGACTGCAGCGATTTGTCGTTCTTGATCGTGTCCAGCACATCGGTGGACAGTCGCTTGATCCAGGCGTCAGGCGGTTCCTCGGCCGCGTGAAGCCATGGTGTCGCGGTCATGGCCCAGGCAACCAGGGTCTTGGCAAGAAGATGTCGGCGGTTCATGGAGGGTCCTGTCAATTCATACGTTCGTGAGGTGCGAGGGGGCGGCGGCTGCACGACTTCTCAGAAGGTCACTGCAGGGGACGCAAGCCGGACGCGAAATCGGCCTTCTATGGCTTCTCCGCCGGTTTGTCCGGCTCCTGCGGCTCCTCGTCCTCGGGAGGCGGCGATCCGTCATAAATGTCATTGCGTCGTTTCTGCAGGAAGACATCCCGGCTGAAAACGTATTTGTCCAGCGCCGACTCGTCGAGCATTTCTCCCGCCCTCAGGTAGTTGGCCCGCTTGTCCACCGCATTCAGGGCGGCCAGGCTGTTTCGCAAAGCCACCGGCTTGACCAGCGTCACCGGGTAGCCGAAGGTGTCCGCCGGCGTGGCCAGCGCGTCGCGCACGTTGGAAGGTCCGAAGAACGGCAGAACGAGGTAGGGGCCGGTCGGCAGGCCCCAGAGCCCCAGGGTCTGGCCAAAGTCTTCGGTGCGCGGTTCCACACCAATTTCACTGGCGATGTCAAACACGCCGCCGATACCCAGAATGGTGTTCACGGTGATCCGGAAATAGGTTTCGACGGACGCGCGGAGTTTGCCCTGCAGGATGTTGTTGAACAAGGACCATCCGTCGCCCAGGTTGTTGAAAAAATTGGTCACGCCGGCGCGCACGAGGCGCGGCGTCACGGCTTTGTAGGCAACGGCCACCGGTTTGAAGGCCACTTCATCGAAGGTTTCGTTGAACTCGAAGACACCCCGGTTCATCGGCTCCCACGGATCGCGTGGATTGGCGCCCGGCGCGGTGGCGCAGCCTGCCAGGAGCAATCCGGTGCAGACCAGCAAGCACAGGCCCATGCGTTGGAAAAATCGTCGAATTCCTGTTACGTTCAAGTCCATGTTCACTTCTTTTTTCCCGACGCGGGCGTGCTGTTGCCGGCCGGCGCGTTGCCACCCTCAGCCGCCTTGTTGAACAGGAACTGGCTGATCAGATTTTCCAGCACAACCGCCGATTGGGTCGTACTCAGGCTGTCGCCAGAGACCAGCACCTTGTCTTCAGCACCGGCCTCAATGCCGACGTATTGTTCACCCAAAAGACCACTGGTGAGGATCTTCAGGGAGCTGTCTTTGGGAAAGGCATAGCGGCTTTCCAGCGCCAGGGTCACCTTCGCCTGGAATGTCTTGTCGTCGAAGGTGATGGATTCCACCCGGCCGACCACGACACCGGCGCTCTTGACCGCTGCCTTGGGCTTCAGGCCGCCGATGTTGTCGAATTTCGCCGTCACCTTGTAGTCCGACTGAAAGCTCAGGCTCAGCAGATTGGCCGACTTGAGCGCCAGAAACAGAATGGCCGCCATGCCCACCATCACGAACAAACCCACCCACACATCATTTCTGGAACGCTGCACCGGGCTCTCCTAGATACTGAACATCATGACGGTCAGGACGAAGTCCAGACCGAGAACGGACAGCGACGACACCACCACAGTGCGCGTCGTTGCCCGGGAAACCCCCTCCGGCGTGGCCTGGGCCTCGTAGCCCTGCAACAGCGCAATGAAGGTCACGGCAATACCAAACACAACGCTCTTGATCACCCCGTTGCCGACATCGCTCCAGACATCCACGCCACCCTGCATCTGGCTCCAGAACGCGCCGGAGTCGATGCCGATCAGCAGGACCGCCACCACATAGCCGCCCAGAATGCCCACCGCGCTGAACACGGCAGCCAGCAGGGGCATGGCGATCACACCGCCCCAGAAGCGCGGCGCCAGAATACGCTGCACCGGGTCCACCGCCATCATTTCCATGGCGCTGAGCTGCTCGCCCGCCTTCATCAGGCCGATTTCGGCCGTGAGCGAGGTGCCTGCCCGCCCGGCAAACAGCAGCGCGGTGATGACCGGCCCCAGTTCGCGCACCAGACTCAGCGCCACCAGCAGGCCTACGGCCTCGGACGAACCGTAGCGCTGCAGCGTGTAGTAGCCCTGCAGCCCAAGCACAAACCCCACGAACAGGCCGGACACCGAGATGATGGCCAGCGAATGGTTGCCCAGGAAGAACACCTGGTCGCGCACCAGCCTGAAGCGCTTGAAACTGGCGCCGAACAAGGTGAAGAGATGCAGCAGCATCCGGGCGCCATGGCCCCATTCCGCCAAGGTCTGGCGCGCCGAGAGTCCCACGTCGGCCGGTCGGTACCAGCTCATGGCCTGGCTCCGCAGAAATCCTGATCGACCGGCGGGGCTGGGTAGTGGAAACGCACCGGCCCGTCGCTCTGGCCGCTGACGAACTGGTGCACCAGCGGGTCGGTGCTGTGGCGCACCTCGTCCGGCGTGCCCTGCGCGGCGATCTTGCCGTTGGCCAGCACGACGACCTGATCGGCAATCTGGAAGGTCTCGTCAAGGTCGTGTGATACCACGATGCTGGTCAGCCCCATGACCTCGTTCAACTGGCGGATCAGGCGGGCGGCGGTACCCAGCGAGATCGGATCCAGCCCGGAAAAGGGTTCGTCGTACATGACCAGTTCGGGGTCCAGCGCAATCGCCCGGGCCAGGGCGACGCGCCGCGCCATGCCTCCGGAAATTTCCGAAGGCATCATGTCGCGGGCGCCCCGCAGGCCCACCGCGTTGAGCTTCAGCAGCACCACGTCGCGGATCAGGTCTTCCGACAGATCGGTGTGTTCGCGCAGCGGAAAGGCGACGTTCTCGAACACGCTGAGGTCGGTGAACAAGGCACCGAACTGAAACAGCATCCCCATGCGCCGACGCGCAAGGTGCAGGTCGCGCCCTTGCAGGGCGCCCACGTCCTGCGCGGAATCGTCGCCCGTCGGCCCTTGCAGCAGAACCTGCCCTTTCTGTGCCTTCCACTGGCCCCCGATGAGTCGCAACACCGTGGTCTTGCCTCCGCCGGAGGCCCCCATCAACGCGGTCACCTTGCCGCGTGGAATGCGCAGCGACACGTCGTCCAGAATGACCCGCTCACCGTACCCGAAGGTCAGGTTGCGAATTTCGACAAGGGCATCGTTTGGGATGGGCTTCATGAATGCAAAAGCCGGACGGAGCCCGGCTTTTTGCATGATACGGGATTCAGGTAAACCCTGAGTACCCCCGGTTTGAAGGGTTCAGCGCGGCAGGTCGCTGGAGCCCATCAGGAACTCGTCCACGGCGCGCGCGGCCTGGCGTCCTTCGCGGATCGCCCAGACCACCAGCGACTGCCCGCGGCGGATGTCGCCGGCAGCAAACACCTTGCTCACGTTCGTGGCATAGCCGCCGGTGAAGTCTGTGCTGGCCTTCGCGTTACCACGCCCATCCTTCTCGACGCCAAAGCCCTCCAGGATGGTGGCCACCGGATTCACGAAACCCATGGCCAGCAGCACGAGGTCGGCCTTGTACTCCTTCTCCGTGCCTGGAATATCGACCAGCTTGCCGTCCTTGAATTCGACGTGGACGGTCTTCAACCCGGTGACCTTGCCATTTTTTCCCGTGAATTCCTTGGTCGAAATGGCGAATTCGCGCACGCAGCCTTCATCATGGCTGGAGCTGGTGCGCAGCTTCAGCGGCCAGTAGGGCCAGGTCAGCGGCCGGTTTTCTTCCGCCGGCGGCTGGGGCATCACCTCGAACTGGGTCACACTGGCCGCGCCGTGGCGATTGCTGGTGCCCACGCAGTCGGAGCCGGTGTCGCCGCCACCGATGACGATGACGTGCTTGCCGTCGGCCCGCAGCTGGCCCTTGAGCTTGTCGCCCGCGTTGACCTTGTTCTGCTGAGGCAGGAACTCCATCGCAAAGTGGATGCCTTCCAGCTCACGGCCGGGCACGGGCAAGTCACGAGACTGCTCGGAGCCGCCGGTCAGCAGGATGGCGTCGAACTCCTTCTGCAGTTGCGCCGGGCTGATGGTCTCCTTCGCCCAGTTCGTGACTTTGCTGCCCTCAGGCATCGCGCCCACCAGAACGCCGGCGCGCACCGTCACGCCCTCGGCCTCAAGTTGCTTGACGCGACGGTCGATGTGCGACTTCTCCATCTTGAAGTCGGGAATGCCGTAGCGCAGCAGGCCGCCGATGCGGTCATTCTTCTCGAACAGGGTCACATCGTGGCCGGCGCGCGCCAGCTGCTGGGCGGCGGCCAGGCCAGCCGGGCCGGAACCCACGACCGCCACCTTCTTGCCGGTTTTCACCTTGGGGGGCAAGGGCTTGACCCAGCCCTCGGCCCAGGCCCGGTCGATGATGGCGTGCTCGATCGACTTGATGCCCACGGCGTCGTCATTCACGTTCAGCGTGCACGCCGCCTCGCAGGGCGCGGGGCAGATGCGGCCGGTGAACTCGGGGAAGTTGTTGGTGCTGTGCAGCACCTCGATCGCGTTCTTCCAGTCGCCGCGGTACACCAGATCGTTGAAGTCCGGAATGATGTTGTTGACCGGGCATCCGTTGTTGCAGAACGGGGTGCCGCAGTCCATGCAGCGCGCCGCCTGGACCTTGGCCTTGCCGTCGTCGAGGCCGACGACGAATTCCTTGTAGTGCTTGAGTCGCTCGGCGACCGGCTTGTAGCCCTCCTCGATGCGCTCGTATTCCATGAAGCCAGTGACTTTTCCCATGATTCGCTACCTTTGTGCTGAGCTGTACCGTGCCTTACTTGGCTGCAACCGCTTCTTTTTTTGAAGCAGACTTCGACGATTCCACGCTGGCTTTTGCCAATTTCTTGGCATGGATTTCGCCCAGGGCCCGCTTGTATTCATTGGGGAACACCTTGACGAACTTCGCGCGCGACTCACTCCAGTTGTCGAGCAATTCGCGGGCGCGGCGGCTGCCGGTCCAGCGCAGATGGTCTTCCAGCAACTTGCGCAGCTGCACCTCGTCGGTCTGGTCACGGTGCCAGATGGCGCGATCGATGGTGGCCTCCTGCTCGGCGGCGGGCAGGACCTTCTCCATCGAGACCATGGCGGTGTTGCAGCGCTTGGCGAACTGGCCATCCTCGTCGTATACATAGGCGATGCCGCCGCTCATGCCCGCGGCAAAGTTGCGGCCGGTCTTGCCCAGCACCGCGACCGTGCCGCCGGTCATGTACTCGCAGCCGTGGTCACCCGTGCCTTCGACCACCGCAATGGCGCCCGACAGTCGCACGGCGAAGCGCTCGCCGCCCACGCCGCTGAAATAGGCCTCGCCCGAGGTGGCGCCATACATCACGGTGTTGCCCACAATGATGTTCTGCGTGGCCGTGCCGCGGAAGTCCAGGCTGGGGCGCACCGCGATGCGCCCGCCTGACAGGCCCTTGCCGGTGTAGTCGTTGGCCTCGCCGATCAGGTACAGCGTGATGCCCTTGGCCAGGAAAGCACCGAACGACTGCCCGCCCGTGCCTTCGAGCTGGATGCGGATGGTGTCGTCCGGCAGGCCTTCGGGGTGCACCTGGGTCAGCGCGCCGGACAGCATGGCGCCGACCGAGCGGTTGACGTTGCGGGCGACTTCCATGAACTGGACCTTCTCTCCCTTGTCGATCGCGGCGCGCGACTTGGCGATCAGCACGTTGTCGAGCGACTTCTCCAGACCGTGGTCCTGGCTTTCGATATGGAAGCGCGACACATCGGCCGGCATTTGCGGCTGCGCCAGCAGGCGGCTGAAATCCAGGCCGCTGGCCTTCCAGTGCTCGATACCCTTCTTCATGTCAAGCAGGTCGGCCCGGCCGATCAGGTCGTCGAACTTGCGGATGCCCAGCTGCGCCATGATCTGGCGCACTTCCTCGGCGATGAAGAAGAAGTAGTTGACGACGTGCTCGGGCTTGCCGGAGAACTTCTGGCGCAGCACCGGGTCCTGCGTGGCCACGCCCACCGGGCAGGTGTTCAGGTGGCACTTGCGCATCATGATGCAGCCTTCCACCACCAGCGGCGCAGTGGCGAAGCCGAATTCATCCGCCCCAAGCAGCGCACCGATGGCGACGTCACGGCCGGTTTTCATCTGGCCGTCGGTCTGCACGCGGATGCGGCTGCGCAGGCGGTTGAGCACCAGGGTCTGCTGCGTTTCGGCCAGGCCGATTTCCCACGGGCTGCCGGCATGCTTGATCGACGACCAGGGCGAGGCGCCCGTGCCGCCGTCGTGCCCGGCGATCACCACATGGTCGGCCTTGCACTTGGCGACGCCCGCGGCGATGGTGCCCACGCCGATCTCCGACACCAGCTTGACGCTGATGGAGCTGTGCGGAGCGACGTTCTTCAGATCGTGGATCAGCTGGGCCAGATCCTCGATCGAATAGATGTCGTGGTGCGGCGGCGGGGAAATCAGACCCACGCCTGGCACCGAGTGGCGCAGCTTTCCGATGTAGTCGGACACCTTGCCGCCCGGTAGCTGGCCTCCTTCGCCGGGCTTGGCGCCCTGGGCCATCTTGATCTGGATCTGGTCGGCGCTGGCCAGGTACTCGGCGGTTACGCCGAAACGGCCAGAGGCCACCTGCTTGATGCGCGAACGCAGGGAGTCGCCATCCTGCAGCGGCAGATCGACCTCGACGTTTTCAGCGCCGATCACGCTCTTGAGGCTGTCGCCTTTCTTGATCGGGATGCCCTTGAGCTCGTTGCGATAGCGCGCCGCGTCTTCGCCGCCTTCACCGGTGTTGCTCTTGCCGCCGATGCGGTTCATGGCCACGGCCAGCGTGGCGTGGGCCTCGGTGGAGATGGAGCCCAGCGACATCGCGCCGGTGGCGAAGCGCTTGACGATTTCCTTGGCCGGCTCGACTTCCTCGACCGGAATCGCCTTGGCCGGATCGATCTTGAATTCGAACAGGCCGCGCAGCGTCATGTGGCGGCGGCTTTGGTCGTTGATGATCTGGGCGTATTCCTTGTAGGTGTTCCAGTTGTTGGCGCGGGTGCTGTGCTGCAGCTTGGCAATCGCGTCGGGGCTCCACATGTGCTCCTCGCCGCGGGTGCGCCAGGCATATTCGCCGCCGGCGTCCAGCATGGTGGCCAGCACCGGGTCGTCACCAAACGCCGCCTTGTGCATGCGGATGGCTTCCTCGGCAATCTCGAAGACACCGATGCCTTCGACCCGGCTCGGCGTGCCGGTGAAGTACTTGGCGACGGTGGCGCTGTTGAGGCCAATGGCTTCGAACAGCTGCGCGCCGCAATAGCTCATGTAGGTGCTCACGCCCATCTTGGACATGATCTTCGACAGGCCCTTGCCCACCGCCTTGACGTAGTTGTAAATGGCTTTTTCGGCCGACAGGTCGCCGGTCAGGTCCTTGTGGATCGCGGCCAGGGTTTCCATCGCCAGGTAGGGATGAACGGCTTCGGCGCCGTAGCCGGCCAGCACACCAAAATGGTGCACCTCGCGCGCCGTGCCGGTTTCCACCACCAGGCCGGCGGTGGTGCGAAGGCCTTCGCGCACCAGGTGCTGGTGGATGGCCGACAAGGCCAGCAGAGCGGGAATCGCCACCTGGGTGGCGCTGACGGCGCGGTCGCTGATGATCAGGATGTTCTTGCCGCCCTTGATCGCGTCCACCGCTTCGGCGCACAGCGAGGCCAGCTTGGCCTCCACACCCTCCTGGCCCCAGAGCAGCGGGTAGGTGATGTCGAGCGTGACGCTGCGGAACTTGCCGTGGGTGTGCCGCTCGATGTCGCGCAGCTTGGCCATGTCGGCGAAGTCCAGGATCGGCTGGCTCACTTCCAGCCGCATCGGCGGGTTGACCTGGTTGATGTCGAGCAGGTTGGGCTTGGGGCCGATGAAGGACACCAGCGACATCACGATGGCTTCGCGGATCGGGTCGATCGGCGGGTTCGTCACCTGCGCGAACAGCTGCTTGAAGTAGTTGTAGAGCGGCTTGTTGCGGTCGCTCAGCACGGCCAGCGGGCTGTCGTTGCCCATCGATCCGATGGCCTCCTCGCCGGCCTGCGCCATGGGTGCCAGCAGGAACTTGATGTCTTCCTGGGTGGTGCCGAAGGCCTGCTGGCGGTCCAGCAGGCTCACCGTGCTCTCGGAGGCGCTGGCGGGTTCGCCGTCCTCCTCGAGGTCGTCGAGGCGGATGCGCAGGTTCTCGATCCATTGCTTGTAAGGCTTGCTGTTGGCGAGGTTGGCCTTGAGTTCCTCGTCGTCGATCATGCGGCCCTGTTCCAGGTCGATCAGGAACATCTTGCCGGGCTGCAGGCGCCACTTGCGCACGATCTTGGAGTCAGGCACCGGCAGCACACCGGCTTCCGAGCCCATGATGACCAGGTCGTCATCGGTGATGCAGTAGCGCGCCGGGCGCAGGCCGTTGCGGTCGAGCGTGGCGCCGATCTGGCGTCCATCGGTAAAGACAATGGACGCAGGGCCGTCCCAGGGCTCCATCATGGCCGCGTGGTATTCGTAGAAGGCCTTGCGGCGTTCGTCCATGGTGGTGTGCTGTTCCCATGGCTCGGGAATCATCATCATCACGGCCTGGCTGATCGGGTAGCCGGCCATCGTCAGCAATTCGAGGCAGTTGTCAAAGGTGGCGGTGTCGGACTGGTCGGCGAAGCTGATGGGGTAGAGCTTTTGCAGGTCGGCGCCCAGCACAGGGGACGACATGACGCCTTCGCGCGCTTTCATCCAGTTGTAGTTGCCCTTGACCGTGTTGATCTCGCCGTTGTGCGCGATGTAGCGGTACGGGTGCGCCAGCGGCCACTCGGGGAAGGTGTTGGTCGAGAAGCGCTGGTGCACCAGGCCCAGGGCCGAGACGCAACGCGGGTCCTGCAGGTCCAGGTAGTAGGTGCCCACTTGATCAGCCAGCAGCAGACCCTTGTAGATCACCGTGCGGCTGGACATGCTGGGCACGTAATACTCTTTGCTGTGCTTGAGCTTGAGACGCTGGATGTTGGCGCTGGCGGTCTTGCGGATCACGTAGAGCTTGCGCTCCAGCGCGTCCTGCACGATCACGTCGTTGCCGCGGCCGATGAAGACCTGGCGCAGGACCGGCTCCTTGGCGCGCACGTTGGGCGACATCGGCATGTCGCGGTTCACCGGCACGTCGCGCCAGCCCAGCAGCACCTGGCCCTCGGCCTTGATGGCGCGCTCCATCTCCTGCTCGCAGGCCAGGCGGCTGGCATGCTCCTTGGGCAGGAAGATCATGCCAACGCCGTATTCGCCCGGGGGCGGGAGTTCCACGCCCTGTTTGCCCATCTCCTCGCGATACAGGGCATCGGGCAGCTGGATCAGGATGCCGGCGCCGTCCCCCATCAGCTTGTCGGCACCCACCGCACCCCGATGGTCCAGGTTTTCAAGAATTTTCAGGCCCTGTTGCACGATGGCGTGCGACTTCTCGCCCTTGATGTGCGCCACGAAACCCACGCCGCAGGCGTCGTGTTCGTTGGCCGGGTCGTACAGACCGGTGTGTTGCAGTTCAGTTTTTTCGGCTGCCGTGGTCATGGCGCACTCCTAAATTTCACAGGGAAAAGAAGCATAGTGCACTGCAACAACAATGCCAAGCAAAATAATTGGGGTCAGATTCCAATTATTTTTTCATTTTGCAGATCGAGTATTATTCGGGGACATATCAAAAACAAGAGCTGATACTGACCCATTCACGCTGGGAACGTGCCAATTTGATTCATTTTTTCGTTCCAGAAGGCGCTACAGACATCGGCCGCCCCGCCTGCGCCGGACTGACCCGGCGGGCCGTGCGCTTTTGCAGATCTGCCACAAAATCCGGCTCGCCCAGCGCCCAGCCACTCAGCGCCGAGCGCGTCAGCGCGGTCTGCTGCGCCACGGTGATGCCGGCATGCACCAATTCGGCGTACACCGCCTCGCGGGCAAACGGCGTGTTGCCCAGTTCCCAGAACAGCGGATGCGGCGTAATCAGTTTGTCGGCCCGGCGCCCAATGTAATGCCCGTGGCTGGACCACGGATAGTCCGCCGCCTGCGCCACAAGCCCGGCGCGCACCGGATTCAGGTCGATGTAGGCCATGCAGGCCAGCAGGTAGCGCTCGGACTGGATCAACGTGGACCGGTAGCGCCCCTCCCACAGCGTGCCGGTGCGGCCCTGAGCGTTGTTGAAGGTGCGCACATAACTGCGCCCCACCGCCTGCATCATCATCGGCAACCCATCGCCTGTCTGCGGCGTGGCCAGCAGGTGAAAGTGGTTGCTCATCAGCACATAGGCATGGATCGCGACGCTGAATTTCTGCGCGTTGTCACGCAGGAGGTCGAGCAGCACCTGGTAGTCCGCGGTGGACGCGAAGATCGCCTGCCGGTTGTTGCCGCGCTGGATGACGTGGTGCGGGTAACCGGGAAGCGTGAGGCGGGGAAGACGGGCCATGTGGGGAATGCAAGGGGTGGTTTTGCATCATGATAATGGGGATCTGACCCCGATTAACCTGACCCCGATTAACCTACTAACTCCCTAAGGCCTCTGGAACGAAAATTCCAGGATTCTTGGGCCTTCCCCAGCGTGGATAGGTCATAGGTTGCTACTGAATCAGGACTCATCTGGCCGCCAACAAACCGCTGGATTCGCCAACCCGTGCCTCCGGCCGGCCTCAACCCGGGATGTCCGCCAGCCTGAACCGCGTCTCCAGCAACGATTCAATCCCGAACTGCTCCAGGATCGCGCGCAGGCGCTCGGCGGCGCTGCGTTTCTTCTGGCCGGTGTATTTCGCGATAATGAGTTCGTTCTTCAGGCTGTGCTCCCAGCCAACCAGTTCGGTCACCGTGACCTGGTAGCCGGACGCCTCCAGGTACAGGCAGCGCAGCACGTTGGTGATCTGGCTGCCCATCTCGCGGGTGTGCAACGGGTGGCGCCAGAGTTCGGCCAGCGGCGTGCGGGCCAAAACGAGCGCCTTGCCGGCGTTGAGCGTGCGCGCCACCTCGGCCTGGCAGCAGGGCACCAGCACCATGAATTTCGCGTGTTTCTGCAGGCCGAAGGCGATGGCGTCGTCGGTGGCGGTGTCGCAGGCGTGCAGCGCGGTGACGACTTCGATGCGCGCGGGCAGTTCATCGGACTGGGTGGCGTCGGCCACGCTGAGGTTCAAAAAGCTCATGCGCTCGAAGCCCAGGCGCGCGGCCAGTTCGCGTGACTTCTGCACCAGTTCGGCCCGTGTCTCGATGCCGTAGATGTGGCCGGTCTTCAGCGCCTTGAAATACAGGTCGTAAATGATGAAGCCCAGATAGGACTTGCCCGCGCCGTGGTCGGCCAGCGTGAGGCCGCCCTCGCCCACCTTCGATGTTTGCAGTTCCTGCAGGATTTTTTCGATGAACTGGAACAGGTGGTAGACCTGCTTGAGCTTGCGCCGCGAGTCCTGGTTGAGCTTGCCCTCGCGCGTGAGGATGTGCAGCTCCTTGAGCAGTTCGACCGACTGGCCGGGGCGGATTTCAGGGGCCAGGGCCGGTGCGCCAGGCCCGGCGGCGGGTTTCTTCTTCGTCATGGCTTTAGCTTGCCACAGTCGCCCGCGTCCAGCGTGGGCCCGACGTCAAGCGCCGCCCAGCCTTCGGGGCCGAGCTTTTCCATGGTCGCCATGTTGACCTCGAAGATCGCCTCGGCCTCGGGGAAGGACTGCACGGCGCGGTCGATGCTGGATTCTCGGATCAGGTGTAGCGTCGGGTACGGCGTGCGGTTGGTGTAGTTGGTGATGTCGTCGTCGCGCGTGCCGGCGAACACGAACCGCGGGTGGAACGGGGCAATCTGGATAACGCCTTCCAGGTCGAGTTCGGCCAGGGCGCGGTCCGCCGTGGCCAGAAAATCGTTGAAATCCAGGAAATCCGGGAAGGCATCGGGTGCGACCAGCAAGGTGGTATCGCGCACTTCGGGGTCGATGGCGGCCAGGTCGCGCAGCTCGCGCAGCAGGTCTTCACGCAGGGCGGGCCCGTCGGTGGCCGCGCTGACGGCGTAATGCACCTGCCCCTTGACGTGCACCGACTTGGCGAACGGGCACAGGTTCAGGCCGATCACGGCGCGCTCCAGCCAGCGGCGGGTGTCGGCGACCACGGTGTCGGTGCGGTCGGTCATGGTTCGGTCTCTCCTTTCGTGCGCAGGGCGCGCGCCATCTGCAGGGCCAGCAGGCCGCCGATGGCCGAACAGGCCCCCGTGACGGCCCAGGTCCACTGCCAGCCGCCCACGGCGCCCGCCACCCAGGCCACCAGCGGCGGTCCGGCGAACTGGCCGGCGGCCGACCATTGTTGCATCCAGCCCACGGTCGTGGAGATAGTGTCGTCGCCCGGCGCCAGCCGCACCGCCAGCGAGAAGAGCGTGCCCGGAATCATGCCACCCACCATGGAAAACAACAGCACGCCGGCGTAGCGCAGCAAAGGCTGGCTCTCGGCCAGGGCAAACGCCATCAGCGCGCCCATCGTCATGGTGACAAACCCGGCGTACAGCAGCGTCTGCGGCCGCAGGCCCCGCTGCAGCAACCGCCCGGAGCCCACGTTGCCGATGATGTTGACCGCGGCGGCCAGCGCGGTCAGCAGGCCGACCGCGGCGCCACCGATACCGGCCTGCAGGTAGATCGAAGGCAAGAATCCGATGACCGCCAGCCACTGGCTGGAGTACATCGCAAAGCTCAAGGCCACCAGCCAGGGGCCGCGCGCGGTGAGCGTCTGGTGCAGGCGGCGCGGCCAGGGCGACACGGGCGTTGGCGCCCGAACGGTCGGTCCGTGGCGCGCAGAGTTCGGCGGCACCCCACGCGCCAGCCAGACCGCCATGGCCGCGGTCAAGGCCGCCAGCCCCCACCACCAGCCCTGCCAGCCGACCCATGCGAGCACCAGCGGGCCGCACAGCAAGCCCAATGCCGAGCCCAGCGGCATGTACGCCCCCCACAACCCGAGCATCGCACTGAGACGCGCCATTGGGACCAGCTGACGGATCAGGGTGGGGGCTGGCAGCGCGGCCAGCAGCAGGCCGAAACCCTCCAGCGCCCGCAGCAACAGCAGATCGTTGGCGCTACGCGCCCAGCCGCCGACGGCGCTGGCCACAGCCAGCGTGCCGAGTCCCAACAGCATGCTGCGGCGCAGCCCGAAGCTGTCGGCGGTGAGGCCGACGGCCAGGCCCAGCGTCATGCCGGCAAGCTGCACCATGGAGAGCAGAAAGCCGGCCTGCAGCAGGGTGACGCCCAGAGCATCCCGCAGCGCCGGCAAGGCCGGCGGCAGTTTGCCCACGTGCAGTGCCGCGCACACGCCGGCCAGGATCACCAGCAAGGCGGGGTCGATGGCGGGGCGTTTCATGGGGTGGCGAAGGGGGTCTGCGGGATTCGCTGGCCCGGGCTCAGGCCAGCAGCCGGCGCCCGGTGAGGCGCTCGTGTTCGCGCGCGGCGAAGCGGTCGGTCATGCCGGCGATGTAGTCGGCCACGGCGCGGGCCAGGACGGCGGGATCGTCCAAGCCGCGCGTGGCGCGGTCGGCGAACTTGGCGGGCATCTGTGTTGGCTGAGCGAGATAGGCATGGAACAACTCGCGCACCACCTGCTTGGCCTGCCCGGTGGTGTGCATGACCTGCGCATGCCGATACAGGTTGGCGAGCAGGAAGCGCTTAAGCGCGGCGGACTGCTCGCGCATCGCGGGGTTGAACAGCACCAGGGGCGACAGTTGCCGCGCCTCGTCCGCCGAGCGGGGACCAGCAAGCCGGATCGCCTCGCGTGTAGCAGAAATGACGTCATAGACCTGGGCACTGAGCATGCGCCGGATGGTTTCGTACAGCACGCGGCGGCCGGCCAGGGCCGGGTACTCGCGCAACACCTCGGCGCGGTGCGACTCGAACAGTTCGACCTCGTGCAACTGCTCCAGCGTCAGCAGGCCGGATCTCACGCCGTCGTCGATGTCGTGCGCGTTGTAGGCGATCTCATCGGCGAGATTGCACAGTTGCGCTTCCAGGGACGGCTGGGAATGGTTCAGAAAACGATGCGCCACGCCGCCGGGATTGACCGCCTCGATCTTGCGGGCGTTGACGAGCGAGCAGTGCTTGAGGATCCCCTCACGCGTCTCAAAGCTCAGGTTGAGACCGTCCCAGGCCGGGTAGCGCTCCTCCAGATGGTCCACCACGCGCAGGCTCTGCAGATTGTGCTCGAAGCCGCCCCATTCGCGGCCCGGCCCGCTCATGCAGTCGTTGAGCGCATCCTGCCCGGCATGGCCGAAGGGGGTGTGGCCCAAGTCGTGCGCCAGCGCGATGGCTTCGACCAGGTCCTCGTTGAGCGCGAGTGAACGCGCAATCGAGCGGCCGAGTTGC
Source organism: Candidatus Skiveiella danica (assembly GCF_022705245.1). NCBI lineage: Bacteria > Pseudomonadati > Pseudomonadota > Betaproteobacteria > Burkholderiales > Comamonadaceae > Candidatus Skiveiella > Candidatus Skiveiella danica. Next base: position 33,027 of record NZ_JAKJEW010000024.1, read on the forward strand.
GCCACTTCCAGCGAGTGGGTCAGGCGGGTGCGGAACAGGTCGCCCTCGTGATTGAGGAAGACCTGCGTCTTGTAGACCAGGCGGCGAAACGCGGTGGAGTGAACGATGCGGTCACGGTCGCGCTGGAACGCCGAGCGGGTCGGCGCCGGGGCTTCGGCATGGCGGCGACCACGGGTCTTGGCCGGATCAGACGCGTAGGGGGCCAGAACCATGCAAATAGGAATAAATGAAGCCACGCCCCAGCGTCGAATAGACGTTGTCTGCTATGTTTTTCATACCCGCCGGGATCAGGTCGCGCACGACTGGTCAATCACCTCGCGCACCATCTGATCCGGCGTCCCGCGCATCTGTGCGGTGCCAGAGCCATCGACCACGACGAACTTGATCTCACCCCCTTCGGCCTTCTTGTCGACCCGCATGAGCGCCAGGTAGCGGCCGGCATTGTCCTGGGTATCGAGCACCGGCGCCCGCACCGGCAGGCCCGCCCGCGCCACCAGCGCCGTCAGGCGTTGAACAAAGGCTGCATCCACCAGCCCCAGGCACAGGGACAGGCGCGCGGCCATGACCATGCCGCAGCCGACCGCTTCGCCGTGCAGCCACTCACCGTAGCCTAGGCCGGCCTCGATGGCGTGGCCAAAGGTATGGCCAAAGTTCAGAATGGCACGCAGGCCCGATTCGCGTTCGTCCTGGCTCACCACCCAGGCTTTGATCTCACAGCTTCGCTTTACGGCATGGGCCAGCGCGGCGGGGTCGCGCGCGAGCAGCGCGTCCAGGTTGGCCTCGATCCAGTCCAGAAACGCCAGATCGGCAATCGGCCCATATTTGATGACTTCAGCCAGCCCGGCGCTGAGTTCCCGATCCGGCAAGGTGCGCAGGGTGTCGAGGTCGCAAATCACCAGCCGTGGCTGGTAGAACGCACCGATCATGTTTTTGCCCAGCGGGTGATTGATACCGGTCTTGCCGCCGACCGAAGAATCCACCTGCGCCAGCAGCGTGGTGGGCACCTGAACAAAGGGCACGCCGCGCATGTAGCTGGCGGCGGCGAAACCCGTCATGTCGCCGACAACCCCGCCGCCAAGCGCGTACAGGACAGTCTTGCGGTCGCAACCGTGGCCGAGCAGCGCATCAAAGATCAGGTTCAGGGTTTCCCAAGTCTTGAAAGACTCGCCATCGGGCAGAACCACCTGATGGACCCTGGCGTATCTTCCGGCCAGCGCATCGGCCAGGCGCTGCGCGTACAGCGGAGCCACAGTGAAGTTGCTCACAATGACGGCTGTCGCCGCTGGGGGCGCTTCGGCAAAAGCGGCCGGATCACCCAGCAGACCGGGGCCGATGGCAATGGTGTAACTGCGGTCGCCGAGCGCGATCGGGACCCGCTGGACGGCGGAAATTGGCTGCATTCGACAGAGTTTAGGTCATCCAGGCCGCGCTTCTGACGCAGAGGCCCTGGAAACCCACTGCCTCAGACGTCCGGTGAGGGTGCGGAGCTCCCTGACGCTCGTGTCGCCATGTTCGCCAGTTCCAGCTGCATCATGATCATGTTGACCAAGGTCGAGACCGAGGGGCGTCCGGTCTCGATCACGAAATGGGCGGCTTCACGATACAGGGGGTCGCGCACGGAATAGAGATCCCTCAGACGACCCAGCGGGTCCTTGACCTGGAGCAGCGGCCGATTGACGTCATGTCGGAGTCGGCGAAAGACCTCTTCGGGACTCGAGCGGAGGTAGACCACCTGTGCCCGTGTTCGGAGGTGGACCCGATTGGCCTCCCGCAGGACCGCACCACCGCCAGTGGCGAGCACGCCTTCGTGGCTTAGCGTCAAGTCGTCGATGACAGACTCTTCGACGTCACGAAAGCGCTCCTCACCTTCCCTTTCGAAGTACTCCCGGATCGAGCAGCCGAGTTGCTTCTCGATCACGTGATCGGAATCGACGAACGCCTCACCCAAGCGGCGGGCCAGCTGCCGTCCGATAGTGGACTTGCCCGAACCGGGCAAGCCGACAAGGGCAATCATTCCCGACGTTTTGGTCCGGCTGGCGCTGCTGGACCTTCACCCATCAATACCTTCCCGAATCTCGGAAACAGCGCCAGAAACTCCGTGCATGCTGAGGCGTAAGCCCTAGGTTCGATCATGGACAGGTTCCATTGTCCGCAATCGTGACCGTCGCAAGTGCGGAGGCCCCTGTGGAGTCAACCACGGTGATAACTACCGGGGTATTCGCCGCTACGCATCGTGTTCCATTGCTCCCCGTGGTCACGCTTACCTTGGATCCGACTACGGCGGCACGCAACAAGGCTATGTCCGAACTGAATACGCTAATTGATCCAGTCGCACCATAAACCGAGAGTGTGATCGCCTGATTGTCCTTCTCGGAAACCGTCAGCACGCTCGGAGACAGGCGAATTCCTGGCGTCGCAGCGTTCGATGTGACCGAGTAAGGTGCCGACTGATTATTTGCATCCAATACAGTTATTACTGTTTGCCCGGTTTGCTTCAGTTGGATCGTCAACTGGTCTGAACCCACGATAGAGGCGGTAGCTACGAGGATATTGCCAACGGAGGCCCGGTAAGGCGGAGCCCCACCGACTATGGTAGCGACCAAGATATCGTCAATAATTCCGGTGGCGCTGTTCGGCGTTATGGACAAGGGTTTCAACCCGACCGTAACAGCGACCGGGACGGTCGCACCGACAGCGTCACGGACAACAATACTTGTCGATCCAGCGCTAAGTCCTGTCACTGTCAGGTTGTTGCCCACAAGTGAAACAACAGCGACACTGGTATTGCCGCTGGTGACCGTGTAGGGCCCGGTACCACCACCCACACCATAGGTTTGCGTTGAACCAATGGCAATCGTGACGTTCGGCAGCGCTGTTGTGAACAACGCGACTGTTGTAGCTGCCGGCACCGTAACCGCCACGTTCACCGTCGCGCCCTGACTGTCACTGATGAAAACGTTTGCCGAGCCGGCCGTGATCCCGGTGACCGTCAGACTGTTACCCACAAGTGAAGCAAAAGCGACACTGGCATTGCTGCTC
>NZ_JAKJEW010000024.1:36164-73046 GCF_022705245.1 Candidatus Skiveiella danica
GTGGCCGTGTAGGGCCCGGTGCCACCACGCACAGCATAGGTTTGCGTTGAACCAATGGCAATCGTGACGCCGGTTGGCGGTGCCGTCGTGGACAACGCGACTGTCGAAGCCGCTGGCACCGTAACCGCTACGGGCACCGTCGCGCCCTGACTGTCTCTGATGACGACGTTTGCCGCGCCGGCCGTAATCCCGGTCACCGTCAGACTGTTATCCACAAGTGAAACAACAGCGACACTGGTATTGCCGCTGGTGGCCGTGTAGGGCCCGGTGCCACCACCCACACCATAGGTTTGCGTTGAACCAATGGCAATCGTGACGCCGGTTGGCGGTGCCGTCGTGAACAACGCGACTGTCGAAGCCGCTGGCACTGTCACTGCCACGTTCACCGTCGCGCCCTGACTGTCACTGATGAAAACGTTTGCCGAGCCGGCCGTGATCCCGGTCACCGTCAGGCTGTCACCCACAAGTGAAGCAAAAGCGACACTGGCATTGCTGCTGGTGGCCGTGTAAGGCCCGGTTCCGCCGCGCACAGCATAGGTTTGAGTTGAACCAATGGCAATCGTAACGCTCGGCGGTGCCGTTGTCGTTAACCCCGGTGAAACCGTGGTAACCGACACATTCATCGTTGCACCAGCACTGTCACGGATGAGTATGTTGGTTGTACCGGCCGATACACCGGTGACGATGTAGTTGTTTCCGGCCATGGCAACAGTGGCAACAAGTGTATTGCCGCTTGTCACGGTATAGGGAGCGGAACCGCCACCAATGCCATAAGTCTGCGCCCACGCACTACCGATTGCAACTGTGATACCAGAAGGCGCAGTGGTGTAAAGGTCCTTGGCGGAACTACCGCTGACGGTTAGTGCCACCTTCACCGAGGCGCCGGCACTATCTCGAATGGTCACTCCCGCTGTACCCGCTGCAACGCCGCCTACATCAAGCAAATTTCCATTAACCCAAACTATCGCAATCGCGGAATTGTCACTCGCTGCCGAGTATGGAGCCTTTCCTCCACCAATGGTGAACTCCTGGGACGCACCGGGGGCTAGCGTCAAAGTATCGGGCGCAGTGGTAAAGAGCGGGATAGTTGACGAGGTCGAGTTTGTACCTGGATCACCACCTCCGCCGCAGGCCACAATCAGGACCGCCAGAAAAACACCCAAGAGCAATTTCAATCTGCGCATTATTGCCATCCTATTCAAAGTAACTTTTCTGGGAACTTCAGCGCGCGATCGCACGCTCAGCAATCACCTTTGGCGTAATGAAGACCAGCAACTCCTGCTTGCTGGTATTGCGCGTACGGGTCTTGAACAGGTTTCCAAGGTAAGGAACATCGCCCAACAGCGGAACCTGGCTCACAGACTCGTTTTCCTGCAACTCAAATATCCCGCCGATCACCACAGTGCCACCGTTCTCAACGAGGACTTGGGTCCTCACGTGTTTCGTGTTGATCGCGATGCCCTGAGCCGTTGTTTCACCTCGGCTATCCTTGGTCACGTCCACGTCAAGAATAACGTTTCCTTCAGGGGTGATTTGGGGTGTCACCTCCAGCTTCAACGAAGCTTTCCGGAAGGCAGTAGACGTAGCACCGCTGCTTGTAGCCTGCTGATACGGGTACTCCGTGCCTTGTTCGATTAATGCCTTTGCCTGATCTGCGGTAACGACGCGCGGACTCGCCACGATTTTGCCTTTGCCATCGGCCTCCATGGCAGACAACTCCAGATTCAGGAAGCGGTTCGCCGCGTTACTGAACAGTGCCATTGCAAACGTGGCCGGTGCATATCCACCTTGCCCGATGGCCGGCAGATTGACGAGCGTTGTGTTCAGGTTATTTAGTGACCCGGACGACTGTGTCGTGGTCGCCGTCATGGCGTCGTAGGTGCCCGCAAAGGCCACTCGGTCGCTACCACCACCCACCGGATATCCTGCCTGCCCCCCTTGGATACCACGCAGGTCCGCGCCACCTAGGCGGACGCCCAGCGAACGTCCAAACGTATCCTGAGCTTCGACGATACGCGCCTCGATCATGACCTGCCGGACCGGAATATCGAGTTTGGACACCATTTCCTGGATCAATGCCAGTTTCGATGGAATGTCCGTGATGAACAGTTGATTGGTCCGCGGTTCCCCAAATGCGCTTCCTCGGGGGCTCATAAACCGCTGGCCTTGAACGCCCCCTGGACCTCCAGCGTTGCTTTGATTAAGTTGCACCAGGATGTCCGATACCTTGGCGTAGTTCAGCTGAATGGAAATGCTGCGCAAGGGCTCAAGCCCCTGAATGGCCAAGCTCGATTCGAGTTCCTGCTTTTCCTTGGCGTTGATTTCATCCCTCGGGGCGATCATCAGGACGCTGCCCACCTTGCGCATGCCCAGGTTCTTCGCACGCAGGATGATGTCAAGCGCTTGATCCCACGGTACATCTTTCAGACGCAGGGTGACCGAACCACCGACCGTGTCCGAGGTAACGATGTTGAAATTCGTGAAATCGGCAATTACCTGAAGAAGTGCTCGAACTTCGATGTTCTGGAAGTTCAAAGAGAGCTTCTCTCCACTGAAGTTTGCCCCTTGGGCCAGTTTTCCTGAGTCCACTTTCTGCGGTCGGACTTCGACCACGAACTGGTTGTCGCTCTGATAGGCGCTGTGTTCCCAGGCGCCGCGTGGTTCGATCACCATGCGTACCCGGTCGCCAGTCTGGAATGTCGTGACGGACTGGACAGGCGTACCAAAGTCCGAGACGTCCAGTCGACGCCGCATGCCTTCAGGCATCGATGACTTCAGAAACTCGACGACCAGTGTCTGCCCCTGCTGCTTGATGTCCACACCCACCTGGCTGTTTGCGAGGTCGACAATGACACGCCCTGCACCCTCAGCTCCCCTGCGGAAATCCATGTCCTTGATAGCAAGGACATCACGATTTCGGTCTTCGGAAAACACGGTGGCTGCAACCACGGCCCCAGATGGTGCCGCCACCGGGTCAAGCGAAACAAACAGACTCTTGCCTCGGATTTCGGTCTTGTAGTTCGTCGTCTGCTTCAGATTCAGCACCAACCTGCTCCGATCACCCGACTGAACCACGTTGATTGATCTAACGTTTCCCTGGTTGACATCGACAGTAGGCCTGCCCAATCCGTTCACTACTCCCAACAAATCTAACGCAATTCGTGCTGGACTGTGGATCGAAAACCCGTTGGGCGATGTCGGAAGCTCCTGCGTAAGATCAACACGGATGATCTCAACACCCCCTTGAACAGAGGCTGTAACGGATTCGATGGTGTTCTGCGCGAACGCGGCAAATGACAGGAGTGTCGCTAATAAAACGGACATGCCACGGCACACTTGCTTTAGAACCATGCTCTGCTGATTTTTCATCTTGACCTCTCTTGCAACTGCAACGTGGCAGAGCGTTCAATCCACTCCCCTGCAGCATCCTGCACTATCTCTCTCAGGACGATCTCCGTTTCAGAGACCTTGGTTATTCGACCATAGTTCGGACCGAGATAATGCCCCGGCTTGACCTGATAAAGCAGGTTATCCACCCTGACTATCGCCACCAAATGTCCGCCCTTATTTAAGCTTCCAACCATCTTCATGCTATCCAGAGGCATACTTTCCAGCGGCTCTTTACGGCGGCTGAGCTCAGGCGCCACCAACGCGGCATTGGAAGTTGCACTGCCAGACTCCTGGCGCAGGGCCTGCACCAAGCGTCCGACGCTGAAAGGATCTGCGCCCACCTCCTGCACATAGACTTGAGGCTGAAACTTCTTGGGTGCAGGTATGGGTGCGATCTGGGGCTTGGTCTGGTTGCGTTGATCGGTCATCCACTGCTGCAACTCATCTTCACCTGACCCTGAACAACCGCCCAAGATCAAACCCAACAACACAACCGCAATGAACCGGCTGGCGATCATTTCTTGCCCCCTTTGGGCGCCGCCGCCTGGCGTTGGGCCGCAACTTCTTCCGGATCCAGATAACGAAAGGTCTTGGCCGTCGCATCGAGCGACAAGGATCCGTCTCGGGCCGGCAAGAGGGTCAGGTTGTTCAAGGTCACGATACGGGAAAGATAGGCAATATCTGATGTGAACAAACCAATATCGTTGTAGCGCCCGGTCACCCTGATTGCAATAGGTAATTCGGCATAGTATTCCTTGACACTGACCTGCCCTGGACGGAATAAGTCAAACTGGAGACTGCGTCCTATGCCGGCTTGGTTGATATCCGACAGGAGCGCGTCCATTTCGGCCTTGCTGGGGAGCTGCTTTTCCATCTGGGTCACATACTGCAGGACCTGCTCCCTTTGCTTCTTCAGAGCTTCTAGGTTGACCGCCTGTGCAAGCTTCTTTGAGTAGTCATCACGCAGGCGCACTTCTTTTGCACGCTCGGCTTGTAGCTCTGCATCAGAATCCTGAAGCCACAAGTACCACAAGGCTCCAACCACGAACATGGATATGCACGCGCAAAAGAGGTAGCGCGGCAATGGCCCCCAAGCCGCCGGATTTCTCGAGTCAAGGTTACGGAACTGCTTCTGAACACCTTCGAAAAAAACTGCCAATTGGGTTGTCTGAACTTTTCGGGTCGCCATATTTTTCCGCCCTCCTACGGCTTCACTACCGCGGACGATCCCGCGCCCCCTGCCGCACGAGCCACAGAAGCCGCACTGCCCGGAGCTGAAGCAGCGCTTGCCACAATGGCTGCCGCACCTGATGAGGCCGACGCGGCTCTGACTGGCGTTGAAGCCGCGCTAGCTGCCGCTGAAGCCGCATGCGCCACTTCACTGGGTCGGCGCAACTGAACACGGACGGTGAAGTTCGAGACCCTGCGTTGGTCTCTGGGAGAAAGGGCCACATTGCCCGCAACGATTTCGACGAGTTCGGGGCGCGTCAGCCAAGGACTGTTGTTGGCAAAATTGCGCAACAATTCCGACACCCTCTCATTCGACTGCGCAGTACCCGTGATCGTCACCAACTGATTCTGCTGTCGCAAGGTCGTGAGGTAAACGCCATTCGGCAGTTGTCGCGTAATCTCGTTCAAGAGATGGACCGGCATGTTCCGGTCGGACTGCAAATCTTCAACGGCCTGCTGCCGGGCCCGCAGCGAGGCAATTTCAGCCTGCAGGGTGGCGACGTCCTTGATCTGCGCTTCCAATCGCTTGATTTCCGTCTGCAGGAACTGATTCCTGCTACGTTGATTAGAAATTTGCGTTTCGTACCAGACATAGACCAGACCAGCCACCAGCGCACCAAACAAGGCCGCAGCCACCAAGGTGGCGTAGAAATGTTCCTGCCGACGCTTGCGCGCGGCCTCACGGTGCGGCAACAGGTTGATGAGAATCACTGAAAAAACCTCCGCATGGCTAAACCGCAGGCGGTCAGGTAGGAGGGCGCCTCGCGGCGCAACTTGTTCTCACGAACGCCACCGCCGATTTCCATTCCAGCAAAAGGATCGATCAAACTGCAAGGAAAAGAAGTCTGCTGCGTCACTGCAGCCGTGAGGCCTGCCAATGCCGCCGAACCGCCAGCCAGGAAAGCATAGTCCACCCTGTTATAAGGCGTGCTGGTGAAAAAGAACTGCATGGCGCGACTGATTTCCTGCGCCGTGCTCTCGACAAATGGCTGAAGCACACCGCTACCGTAGTCATCTGGCAGATCACCACCACGCTTCTTGGTTTCCGCCTCTTCGGGCGTGAATCCATACTGCCGCACGATCAACTGGGTCAGTTGTGCGCCGCCAAAGGCCTGGTCACGGTCGTATAGCACTTCCTGATTGCGGATGACCTGCATGCTGGTCGTAAACGCACCGATCTCGAACAGAGCGACGATGGCATCCGCACCATTGTTGGGCAGCGTCTGGATCAGCCGATCTGCGGCCAGCCTGGACGCATAGGACTCCACATCGAGAATCACGGCGTTCAGACCAGCGGCCTCGGCCAGCCCCTGCCGGTCCTGCACTTTGTCCTTGCGTGAAGCGGCGATCAGGACATCCACGTCACCCGCCGACGATGCGCTCGGCCCGATCACGCAGAAATCAAGGCTCACCTCATCAAGCGAGAAAGGAATGTATTGATTGGCTTCCGACTCGACCTGAACCTCGAGTTCCTGCTCGCTCAGCCCACCCGGCAGAACGATCTTCTTGGTGATCACTGCCGAAGGCGGCAGCGCCATCGCAACGTTCTTGGTTCGTGTTCCGCACTTCTTCACGGCACGCCGCACCGCCCCGGCCACTTCGTCGAAGTTTTCGATGTTCCCATCGGTGATCCAGCCACGCTCCAGTGGCTCCATCGCGCAACGCTCCAGCGTGAACTGCCCTGAAGATCCGCGGCTCAACTCGACCAGCTTCACGCTGGAGGAACTGACGTCCAACCCAAGCATCGGCGCCGGGTGGCGGCTAAATAAGGATCCCAATGAGATCAAGACAGTCCCCTGAACCCGGCCATGAAGCAGCCGGCAAACTTAAGAAATCACTTCAATGCTATCAGCAAGCCCGTTGCCTCTCAAAGGATTTTGGGACACCGGACACGCCGAAACGTTGTCAAAAGCCGACGTCCACCGCCTGCAATGCCTGAAGTGACCAAGAATAGTCCCTATCGTGTTGCGACAGGTAACAATCGGATACCAAGCGTACCGGCTTCGAGCTGATCGATTTTTATAATGGGCTGGCGCAAATGTGCCTACCATATGCCGAACCAGCCTCAAACCCAAGCCCCCCCCCAACAAGCCGAAACAACAGGAAGAACCTGGAAGTTTCGGCTGACTCGCTGGGCGTTTTGGGGAGCGGGCCTGATATTGGCGGTACTCGCTTCTGTGGTGCTGGCCGTGGCCGTCGCGCTGGCAGCCGCTTTTCCCAATCTGCCGGATATCTCCGATCTGGCGGACTATCGTCCGAAGCTGCCTTTGCGCATTTACACCTCTGAAGGCTCGCTCATGGGCGAGTTCGGTGAGGAAAGAAGAAGCCTGACGCCTATCGCCGATTTTCCGCAGGTCATGAAAGATGCGGTGCTGTCCATCGAGGACGCGCGCTTCTACCAGCACGGGGGCGTTGACTACCTGGGCGTCATCCGCGCGGGATTGGCCAACATGGGGCGTCTGAAAAGCCAGGGTGCGTCCACCATCACCATGCAGGTTGCGCGCAACGTGTATCTGTCCTCGGAAAAGACCTACACGCGCAAGATCTACGAAATACTCTTGACCTTCAAGCTCGAGCATCTGCTGACCAAGGACCAGATTCTTGAGATCTACATGAACCAGATCTTCCTTGGCAATCGGGCCTATGGATTTGCCGCAGCATCCGAAGCCTATTTCGGCAAGCCCATCAAGAACATCACGATTGCCGAAGCGGCCATGCTGGCCGGGTTGCCGAAGGCGCCGTCGGCCTTCAATCCGATCAACAATCCCAAGAGGGCCCGCTCCCGGCAGCTCTACATCATCGAGCGCATGGAAGAGAACGGATTCATCACTGCCGCTCAGGCTGAAGCCGCCAAGAAAGAGGAACTCAAGGTCAAGTCAGGTTCAGACAATGCCAAGGTTCATGCCGAATACGTGGCGGAAACCGTCCGCCAGCTGATCTATGCACAGTATGGCGATGAGACCTACACCCGCGGCCTGAACGTTTACACCACCCTAAAGGCTGCAGAACAGGACGCGGCCTACCGCGCCCTACGCAAGGGAATCATGGACTATGAGCGGCGCCAGATCTACCGCGGCCCCGAGCAGTTCGTCGACCTGCCAACGAATCCCAAGGAACTTGAAGAGGCCATCGACGATGCGTTGACGGAACATCCTGACAACGACGACGTCCTGTCCGCTGTGGTGACGGAGGCCAACCCCAGGAAAATCGTTGCGATCCGGCAGAATGGCGAGAGCATCGAGATCACCGGCGAAGGACTCAAGCCGGCCCAATCGGGCCTTTCTGACAAGGCCGCGCCCAAGATCCGCATTCGCCCCGGGGCGGTGATCCGGGTTGTTCGCACACCCAAGAACACTTGGGAGATCACCCAGTTGCCTGAAGTTGAGGGCGCCTTCGTCGCCGTGGATCCGCGCGACGGGGCTATCCGGGCGCTGGTCGGTGGATTTGACTTCGCCAAGAACAAGTTCAACCACGTTACGCAGGCCTGGCGCCAGCCAGGCTCAAGCTTCAAACCTTTCATCTATTCTGCAGCGCTTGAAAAAGGCTTTACGCCGGCCACCATCGTCAACGACGCACCGCTGTTTTTCGACGCTGGCGTTACCGGCGGGCAACCTTGGGAGCCCAAGAACTACGACGGCAAGTTCGAAGGCCCGATGCCGCTTCACACGGCGTTGGCCAAGTCAAAGAACATGGTGTCCATCCGGGTTCTGCAGGCGGTGGGGGCGCAGAATGCGCAGGAGTGGATCACACGGTTTGGATTCGACGCTGAGAAGCACCCCCCCTACCTGACGATGGCCTTGGGTGCGGGTTCTGTCACGCCCATGCAGATGGCCACGGCCTACGCCGTCTTCGCCAATGGCGGCCATCGGATCAACCCTTGGCTGATTGCCCGGATTTCCGACCAGAAGGGCAAGATCCTGGTCGAGAGCAAGCCTCCAGCATTGAATGAGGCTGCACGGGCCATCGACGCCCGCAACGCTTTCATGATGAGCCGCCTGCTGCAGGAAGTTGCCCGCTCCGGCACTGCGGCCAAGGCACAGGCCGCACTCAAACGGCCAGACCTGTATGGCAAGACCGGCACCACCAATGACTCGGTTGACACCTGGTTCGCCGGCTACCAACCGACGTTGGCCGCCGTGGTCTGGATGGGTTACGACACGCCACGATCGCTGGGTGACCGGGAGACAGGTGGTGGGCTGAGTCTTCCCGTGTGGATCAGTTTTATGGAAACAGCCTTGCGTGGCGTGCCCGTCACAGAGGTTGCAGCCCCTGAAGGCGTCGTGAACTCAGGCGGCGAGTGGTTCTATGACGAGTACACGCATGGGAGCGGCGTCAGCAACCTGGGACTGGATGACCGCGGAGCCAAGGGCAGCGCACCTGGCGCGTCGACCACCCAGGAACTCCCTCCGGCGGACGAGCGCAAACGCATCCTCGACCTGTTCAAGAATTGATCAGGCGCTGAACACCAAAGCGACGCCTGCTTGTTCACTCGCATCGCGCGAAAGGCGGGCAAAGAATTCGCCTTGGCCCTTGGTGTCCATCCAATGGGTGCCATCGAATTTGAAGTGGTAGCCACCCGAACGCGCGGCCAACCAGACTTCATGCAAGGGCTTTTGCAAATTGACGACGATCTGGCTAAGGTTCCCAAACGTCAGCGTGATCATGCCGCCGACGCGCTGGTTATCAATGTCCGCTTCGGTGTCGTCGTTGATGCGATCGCATCCGGACTCCACGCTGGCGAGCAGCCTTTCCGCGTGGTCCATGAATTCGAGGTCGGTCATTACAATTTGCCCATGTTGAAGCGAACGCGAATTCTAGCCAGTGGCCTTTTCCTTGCCGCCGGTGCGGTGGTTCTGGCTGGCTGTGGGCAGAAGGGTCCACTGATCCTGCCCCATGCGCCGGCTTCGGCTGCCTCCATGCCGTCAACCTCGGTCACGCCCGGCGCCCCTCTCGCACCTGCTGCCTCCAACACCCCATGAACGTACCCCACATTCCCGGCGCGCCCCACTTTGCCTATCGTGGCACGCATTTGTACATCGAGGACGTACGGCTGACCGATCTGGCGCGTGTGCATGGGACACCGTTGTATGTCTATTCGAAGGCGTCGATGCAGTCGGCTCTCGCAGCCTACCAGCGCGGCTTCGCGGGTCGAAACGTGCAGATCTGCTATGCCATGAAGGCCAGCTCCAGCTTGGGCGTCCTCCAAGTGTTTGCGCAGGCGGGCTGCGGTTTCGACATCGTCTCCGGGGGTGAGCTGCAGCGTGTTCTGGCAGTTGGTGCAGCGGCAGACAAAGTCATTTTTTCAGGCGTCGGCAAGACCCGTGCCGAAATGCGCGACGCCCTGGAGGCAGGCATCGGCTGCTTCAATGTCGAGAGCGAGGGCGAACTTGAGGTACTGAGCGAAGTGGCGCTGGCGCTCGGCATGCGGGCGCCGGTGAGCATCCGCGTAAACCCGAACGTGGACCCCAAGACCCATCCGTACATTTCCACCGGCCTCAAAGGCAACAAATTTGGCGTCGCGCACGAACGCACCCTGCAAACCTACCAGCGCGCAGCCAACCTGCCGGGCCTACGAGTCGTCGGGATCGATTGCCATATCGGCTCGCAGATCACGGAGGAGGAACCGTATCTCGACGCCATGGATCGCGTGCTGGACCTGGTGGACGCCATCGAAGCCGTCGGCATCCCGATTCAGCACATCGATTTCGGTGGCGGACTCGGCATTGATTACAACGACGATACTCCGCCGGAAGCCGATGCCCTGTGGTCGCGCCTGCTCATGCGCCTGGACGCACGCGGCTACGGCGACCGGCACCTCATGATCGAGCCTGGCCGCTCCCTGGTCGGCAACGCCGGTGTCTGCCTGACCGAGGTGCTTTACCTCAAACCTGGTGAGCACAAGAACTTCTGCATCGTCGACGCGGCCATGAACGATCTTCCCCGTCCGGCCATGTACCAGGCCTTCCACCAGATCGTGCCGCTCGAGCGTCGTGATGGCGAAACCATCAGCTTCGATGTGGTCGGTCCCGTCTGTGAGAGCGGTGACTGGATCGGGCGGGACCGCGCGCTCCATGTCCACGCCGGCGACCTCCTGGCCGTGATGTCAGCCGGCGCCTACTGCATGAGCATGGCCAGCAACTACAACACCCGCGGCCGCGCCGCCGAGGTGCTGGTCGATGACAACCAGGCCCGCTTGATCCGCCGCCGCGAAACCGCTGCCGACCAGATGCGCGGTGAATCATTGGTCAGATGAATGCTATGATTTTTGTATCATCAAATGACCAAAGGACGCTGGTTTACTGCAGTTTTCTTCTTAAGAACCTCGCCAAGCGCCACCCCAGCAAGACACACAGGATTGCGCCATAGACGGAGACTTCTGCAAAGTCATTCTTCCCGGCACGCATCCAGAAAAAATGCAGGATTACCAGCGCGGCGACAAGGTAAACCAACTTGTGGAGTGCTTGCCAGCGCGCTGCCCCCAGACTCCGGATCGCCCGGTTAAACGATGTCGCCGCAAGCAGCGTCAGGAACACAAAGGCGACGAATCCCACCAGGATGAACGGGCGTTTTCCGATGTCCCTCAGGACATCTCCCCATTCAAACCCCATGTCGAATCCGATGTAGCTCAAAGCGTGCAGAGTCGCGTAGGAATACACCATCAAGCCCAGCATCCTGCGAAATCGCGCCAGTGCCGGGCTGCCGCTGACCACGCGCAGGGGTGTCACGGCGAGCACCAGGCACAAAAACCGTAGCGTCCAGTCCCCAGTGGCCCGGATCAGATACTCTGCGGGATTCGCGCCAAGCCGGTCGGCGAACGCGCCGGCGAGTAGCCAGGCCAGCGGCAACAGTGACGCGACAAACACCAGCGGCTTGGCGACCGGATGCAACAGAATCCGCGCACCCAGCATCAGTAGTTCTTCTTCAGATCCATCCCCGCATACATCTGCCCCACCTGCGCTTCATAGCCATTGAACATCAGCGTCTTCCGTTTCTTGGCAAACAGACCATCCTCACCAATGCGGCGCTCAGTGGCCTGGCTCCAACGAGGGTGGTCCACGTTCGGATTCACATTGGAATAAAAGCCGTACTCCTGGGCCGCCGCCTTGTTCCATGCGGTGGCGGGTTCTTTTTCGGTGAACCGGATCTTCACCAGACTCTTTGCACTCTTGAAACCGTATTTCCACGGCACCACCAGACGCACCGGCGCTCCATTCTGGTTCGGCAGCACTTCCCCATACATGCCAAAAGCGAGCAGGGTCAGCGGGTTCATTGCCTCGTCCATGCGCAGACCTTCGACGTAAGGCCAATCGAGAACCCTCGATCCGACGTACGGCATCGTCTTCGGATCTGCCAAGGTGACGAACGCCACGAACCGCGCATTGCCCAGGGGTTCAACCCGCTTGATCAGTTCACTCAGGGAATAGCCCACCCACGGAATCACCATAGACCAGCCCTCGACGCATCGCAGGCGATAGATCCGCTCCTCCATCGCACTGATCTTGAGCAGGTCTTCAAGGGCGTACTTGCCGGGCTTTCGCACGGCCCCTTCGACCTCCACCGTCCAAGGCGAGACTTTCAAGGTATGGGCGTTGCGGGCCGGATCCGACTTGTCGGTGCCAAACTCGTAGAAGTTGTTGTACGTGCTGGCGTCCTTGTAGTCCGTGAGCTTCTCCATGGTGACTGCACCTGGGAGATTCGAGCGGCCTCCCGGCAACGCCGCCAGCTTGCCGGGCCGCGCCACAGCGGCACTGGTCTGGGCCAGCGCGTCACGCCCCGCCCAACCGGCCAATGCGGCACCCGCAACGCCGCCCGCCATGACACGCAGCCATTCGCGCCGCTGCTCGTAAATGGCCTGCGGCGTGATGTCACTCGATACGGGGTGAATGAAGCCGGTGTTGGAAGACTTGATGAGCATGGCGTGGTCCTTTTCTTCCAGAGAGTCGCACAGTGGCAGCCATTCTTACAAAGTTTCAGGAAAAACCTCCGGCCAGCGCCTTATGTCCGACCTGCGGTCAGGGTGCAGACAAAAAAAAGCCCCATCCGACCCGATGGGGCTTGGTACAGGTGAACTGGAGCGTCTAGCGCAAACCAGCGATGTAGTCGGAAACCGCCTTGATTTCACGTTCATTCATCTTGGCCGCAACACCGGTCATCTGGGCGCTGTTCTTGCGAACGCCATCACGGAAGGCCACCAACTGGGCCACGGCATAGTCGGTGTGCTGCCCGGCAATGCGGGGGTACTGCGCCGGGATGCCGGCGCCGTCCGGGCTGTGGCAACCAGCACAGGCCGCGATCTGGCGATCGGGAATGCCGCCACGGTAGATCCGCTCGCCCAGAATCACGGTTTCCTTGTCTTTCGCAAAGCCAGGCTTGGCCTTCTTGGACGCCAGCCAGTAGGAAATATTCCTCATGTCGTCCTCGCTCAGGGCGGCCACCATGCCGCTCATGATGGCGTTGGCGCGCTTGCCCGACTTGAACTCCTTGAGCTGTTTGAAAAGATACTCGGGGTGCTGCTGGGCCAGCTTGGGATTGGCCGGAATCATGGAGTTGCCGTCAGCGCCATGGCAGGCAGCACACACCGTCGAGAAACTCGCTTCACCCTTCGCAAGATCGGGCTTGGCAACTTTGGCGGCAGCTTTGTCATCCGCGGCTACCGCGGAGACGGCAAACAGGGCGACCATCAGGAAAGAGGCAAACAGCTTCATGGCGAAAATTCAATTAGGTTGGCGCAAAACCACATGATTCTACAATGCCCACTTGGGTTTGCCCCAATTCACAAAGGTCCCCGGATGAACCCTCCCCTTACTGACTCCACGCCCGGCGCTGCCGTTGTCCCCACGCCGGTGGTCGCAATGGGATGGATGCACACCGCCCGATTCCTTACGACGGCGCCCCAGTTGCATTTTTTGCCGCAGCTGGACATGCCCGAGATCGCTTTCGTCGGCCGCTCCAACGCCGGGAAATCCACCTGCATCAACACGCTGACCCAGCAAAAGCAGCTCGCATTTGCATCCAAGAAGCCAGGACGTACCCAGCACATCAACCTGTTTGCGCTGGGCAAGCAGAATGCGACCGATGCCGTACTGACCGATTTGCCCGGATACGGCTACGCCGCGGTCCCCAAGCAGGACAAGATCCGATGGCAGCGGGTCATGGCCAATTACCTGGTCACCCGCGAAAACCTGACCGGCATCGTGTTGCTGTGCGACCCCCGCCTGGGCTTGACCGAACTCGATGAAATCTTGCTCGACGTCATCCGCCCAAGGGTTGAAGCGGGGCTGAAGTTCCTGGTCCTGCTGACCAAATCCGACAAGCTCACGCGCGCGGAGGCGGCCAAAGTGCTCTCGATCGTGCGTCTGCAGGCGGGCGGCGGCGAGGTCAAGCTCTTTTCCGCGCTCAAGAAACAGGGCGTTGAGGAAGTCGCCCAGTTGCTCTGGCAGTGGGCGCACCCGGCCGTGCCGGTGGCGAACCCGACCCAGGTACCCATTGGGGCGGGCGACACGCCTGTCGCAGCCACCGCATCCGACACGCCACCCTGAACAGCGACCAAGGCCAAGTCGCCGCCCTGTTAAGCTTCAGTACACCGATGGCTCGCCGGGCGGACGGGTCTTGAAACGTTTGTGCACCCAGTAGTACTGGGCCGGCATGGTGTCGATGTAATCCTGCAGGCGAAGGTTCATGAGCGCCGTGTCCGCCTCCAGATCCTGGGTGGGGAAATCGGCCCACGCCGGATGCACCTGCACTTCGTAGCCCGTGGCGGTCATGCGGGTCGTGATCGGCACAACCTTCGCGCGCCCCAGGCGGGCCAGGCGGGACAGCGACGGCACCGTCGCCGCCGCCACCCCATAGAACGGCACAAAGATGGATTCCTGGGGCCCGAAATTCATGTCGGGCAAGAGATACAGGACTTCGCCCGAACGCAGTGCCGCCACGATCGGCTTGAGGCCATCCGCCCGGTAGAAGAGACGCACATGACCGAACCGGCGCCGACTGTCCCTAATCCAGGCGTCGATCGCAGGACTGGGTTGCGGGGTGTAGATGGTGGTGTAGCGGCGATCGATCTGCTGGCTCAGGGCCGTGGCGCCGGCGTCCAGACCATAGAAATGCGGCGCGAAAATGATGGTCGCCTCTTCTCCCTGAAGCTCCTGGACAGCGCCCGTGATCTTGAGGCGCGAGCGCACCACATCGGGGTGGCCGTGCCACAGCCAGGCGCGGTCCAGGAAGGACTGGGCGAAGTACACAAAGGACTGGCGCGCCAGCGACTGCCGTTCGGCCTCGCTGCGCTCAGGAAAGCACAACGCCAGGTTGGTCAGCACCACCTTGCGTCGCGGCGCCACCAGCGGATACAGCACCCAACCCAGCACGGCGCCCAGACCGCGAATCCAGGACAAAGGCAGCGGCGCAATCAGCCGCATGAACAGGATACCGGGATGGGGCATCAGACTTCCTTCACCGGATCGCGCCGGGGCTGCTTGTAGCGGCCGTAGCCCCACAGGTACTGCTGCGGACACTCGCGGATGAGCCGCTCCATTTCCTGGTTGATCTGCACCACCGCGCCATCCAGGTCACCAGGCAATGGCGCCGCGAGTTCCCGGAAATGCAGCCGGAACCCGCGCCCCCACGGCAATCGCTCTCCCCAGACCAGCAACACGGTGGCTCCCGTCTGCAAGGCCAGGCGGGCGCCCAATGTCATGGTGTAGGCGGGTTGACCGAAGAAGGGCGCCCACTGCCCCATGCCGTCGGGAGGCACCTGATCGGGCAGCAGCCCCACCGCCCGCCCGGCCCGCAGCGCCTTGATCATCTGGCGCACACCAGCCAAGGTGGTCGGCGCTGTTTCAAGCCCGGGCCGCTCGCGGGCGCCCGCCAACACTTCGACCATCACCGGCTGGCGCGCCGGTCGGTACAGCACGAGGATCGGCCCATGGGCCGGGCTGTAGCGCTGGGCCAGGCCTTGGGCGGTCGACTCGAAGCACCCCAGGTGCGGTGTCAGGAAAATCACGCCCTGCCCTCGGGCATAGGCCGCATCCACGCAGTCGGATCCCTCCCACTGCAGCGGTGTGGGAGCGCCCATCCACAGTCGCGGCAGTTCCGCCGACATCCGTCCAGCGTGGGCGACCGCAGCGCGAACCTGCGCGAACGAATAGCCCGCCTGTGCCGCATTGGCAACAAAGCGCCTCCGATACGTCGGGGACAACGCAAACACCACCCAACCCAGCGCGGCGCCCAGCAGGTGCAGGAGCCAAAGTGGCCAGCGGGACAGCAACCGGAAGAGGGTGAGCATCGAGAACTTGATAAACTAAGGGCGTCGCTGAGTTAAATGAGCAACTTGCAGGGCGACGTAAAAACAATTCTGCTAAAGCGTTCGCCGGGGCTCCACCAGCCGAAGGCAGCGCAGGAAATGCAAGCTTTCAGCCGACACAGGAGTTTATTCAAATGGCGAACGACTTTCTCTTTACCTCCGAATCCGTCTCGGAAGGCCACCCGGACAAGGTAGCCGACCAGATTTCCGACGCGATTCTCGATGCCATCTTCAAGCAGGATCCCCGCAGCCGCGTGGCCGCCGAGACGCTGACCAATACCGGCCTCGTGGTGCTGGCCGGTGAAATCACCACCAACGCGCACGTGGATTACATCCAGGTCGCGCGTGACACCATCAAGCGCATCGGGTACGACAACACCGACTACGGCATCGACTACAAGGGCTGCGCCGTGCTGGTGGCCTACGACAAGCAGAGCAATGACATCGCCCAGGGCGTGAACCACGCCTCCGACGACCACCTGAACACCGGCGCGGGCGACCAGGGCCTCATGTTCGGCTACGCCTGCGATGAAACACCTGAACTGATGCCCGCGCCGATCTACTACGCGCACCGTCTGGTGGAGCGCCAGGCGCAGTTGCGAAAAGACGGCCGGCTGCCTTTCCTGCGCCCCGACGCCAAGAGCCAGGTCACCATGCGCTACGTCGATGGCAAGCCGCACAGCATCGACACCGTGGTGCTGTCCACCCAGCACAGCCCTGACCAGAGCGAAACGCAGACCAAGATGAAAGACAGCTTCATTGAGGCCGTGATCGAGGAAATCGTCAAGCCGGTACTGCCGAAGGAATGGCTGCAAAACACGAAATACCTGGTCAACCCCACCGGCCGCTTCGTCATCGGCGGCCCACAGGGCGACTGCGGCCTCACGGGCCGCAAGATCATCGTCGACACCTATGGGGGCGCCTGCCCGCACGGCGGGGGCGCCTTCAGCGGCAAGGACCCGACCAAGGTGGACCGCTCCGCCGCCTACGCCTGCCGCTACGTGGCCAAGAACATCGTGGCTGCTGGCCTGGCACGCCAGTGCCAGATCCAGGTCGCCTACGCCATCGGAGTCGCCCACCCGATGAACGTGACGGTCTACACCGAAGGCACCGGCGTGATCCCCGACGACCGCATTGCCGAAATCGTGCGCGAGGTCTTCGACCTGCGTCCCAAGGGCATCATCCAGATGCTGGACCTGCTGCGTCCCATCTACGAAAAAACCGCTGCTTACGGCCACTTCGGCCGTGAAGAGCCGGAATTCACCTGGGAACGAACCGACAAAGTCGCCGTCCTGCGCGACCTCGCCGATCTCAAGTAAGCAACCCAACCACGGCACCTCCTGGTGCCCACCTTCAATTTGGGGGGCGGCCGAGGGTGCAGGCGCTTGACCAAGGGCTTCAGACGCAGCCAGTGGGTTTGGGCAGGCCGCCGTATTTGGTGATCGGCTTCATCGGGCCGGTCATCCAGAGCTTGAACACCGCATTCTGGTCTTCGTTCAGGTACTTGGCGAACTTGCGAATCGGCGGCACGCTGCTGAATTCTTCGAAATACGCCCGCGCCTTCATGATCTGGTCCCATTTGGCCTCGTCAAGTTCATAGCCGTCGGCTTCGGCCATGGCCCGGCCAACGTCCTCGGTCCACGCATTCATGTCCGTCAGGTAGCCGTCGCCGTCGCGTTCGGGAATATTCATGGGATGCCTTTCATTTACGAAGGTGAAATCACTGCCAACCAGGCTCCGGGCCCGCCATGTCAAGCGTGCTGGCCAGCCGGAGCGGGCGCCAGCACGGCGCCTTGGCGGGCATGCTCGTCGACCAAACGGTCGAGAAAGCCGCGGAGAAAACCTTCGGTCTGCGCGCCGTGAAAACGCTCCATGACCACACCTCGGCTGTAGGCGATGACGGTCGGGAAGCCTTTGGCCTGATGCCGGCCGGCGATCCGCATGTTTTCGTCGGCATCAACCTTCGCCAGCACAAATTTCCCGCCATAACCGCCGACCAGGCGCTCCAGCAGGGGCGTGAGCACGCGGCAGGGGCTGCACCATTCGGCGCCGATGTCGAGCACGACCGGCACCTCGTGCGAGCGGGCCAGCACCAGCGAATCAAAATCGGCTTCTACAACGTCGTAAGAGAGATTCATGGCTTGCGGATATTTTCCTGAGGTACGGGGGCCAGTATATTGTTCATGCCAATTTTCCGCAGCGGCCTGACGCAATTCCAGGGATTCCCTTCGAGGGATCCGCTGCCTGTACAGCCACTGGCTAGTGCCCCATTGCGACGGGTAGATGGGCACCACGAATGCGACTCTTGCGCTTGCTGCTTCCGCGCCGGGGTCTGGACGGCAAAAAGACGGACAAAACCCCTGCGCTGCACGACCCCACAAGTCTCAAGCAAACAACCCGGGAGTTACCGGCTCCTCGACCCGACAAGGGGACCCCAAGGTGCCCTTGCTCATTTGGCAGGCGGCACCTGAGACAGCAACACCGCTTCCAGTTCGCCCGCGCCCTGCGGATGGGAGGCGGGACGGGTGACGAGGCGCTTGGCCAACACAATGCCGGCGGCCGGCGCGGTCCAGCGGGTTTCGACTTCACCAAAGTTGTTCGTGGTGACCACCTTGTAGGCCTTGTAAGTGCCCGCCGGCACCGTGACGTCCTCCCAGGCCTCCACCTTCCAGTTCACTTCCAGCGGAACGCTCCGTCCCGTGGCGGGCGTTGTCACGGTGTGCTTCGACGTCCAGGTCTTGCCCACCTGCATGGGCCACTGGAAACCCACGGGCGGTTCAAAGACCATCGTTGCCTTGCCCTCCGCATCGAGAGTGGCCATGTTGGCATGGGTCTTGGGGTCAAACGCGCTGCCGCCAAGCCGCGCCATCTGGATCACCGCCGGACGCCCTTCCCAGGTGGCGTGTGTGAAGGTCCAGACCACCGGCCCGTCAAAGGTGCCCAGGCTGCCGGAGCTCTTGCGATGAAAGGTCGTCACCGTGCCGGCCGGGGTGGCCGCAGGCGATTCGGCGACCGGTTGAGCGAAAGTGGGGACCGACAAAAAGGACATCACCACCACGGCCGCTGCAAACGCGACAGGTTGAAAGGTGTTCAGGCGTTTCATGGTTTTCTCCTCCGAATGGTCTTTGCGACTCCCGGAGCCCGGATGACGCCGGGAAGGGCTGAAGCCCCATGTTCATCATGCGCCGCTTCGGTTTGGGCGCCATGATTTTTCTCAACGTTGCCGCTGGTCAGTTGAAACTCTGCTTGCCCTTGGGTTTGTCACAGGCGGCTGTACGTTCGCGCAACCCCTTCGCCTCGTTCCACACCAGGCGCTTCTCGTTGAAGGGCAGCGGCGCCTCCGGCACCTCACCGGGTCGTGTGCCGTGTGACCAATCCGGCGGACAGATGGCCGTGAAACTGGCAAAGCCGCCGGTGCCGCCTTTCAGCCGCGGAAAGCCGATGGCCACCAGTGCGCCGGTTTCAGGCACCTGGTCCAGATGCGCCACGCCCTCAGCCTGCATGTAGCCGTTGGCCATCAACCAGTCTTCCGAGGTCAATGTGGGGGTGGAATCGGTGTCCAGCGGCTCGTGGCCGTGCAGCAGAATCTGCCGTTCCAGATGCAGAAACATTAGCGCTTGCAGCGACACCCCCGGAAAGCGGCCATCAGCCGGCTGAAAGCGCTTCGCGTCCGGCCACCGCTTGTGCCAGTCCGAGCGCACCATGACCACCGCTCCTTCCGGAACCCGCCCGTTCCGGCGCTCCCAGGCGCGCACGTCGGCAGCCGTGAGCTGGTAGTTCACATCCGCCTGAACCCGGTCCGCAATCGAGATCACCGCCAGCTTGCGCAACGCCAGCGTGGGTGGCAGCTCGTCGATGGCCGCAAAGCACGGGTGCCAGTGCGCCGGCGGGTCCAGCTGCGTGCCGAACTGGTCGGTGGCAAAGGTGTAGGCCGTGGTCTCCAGCCCGGTCTTCTCATAGGTGAACGGCGCATAGGGCGCCGTCTCATCCAGCCGGCCAGTGCCTTGGGCGAAACGGGTGGTCGGGGGAAAACCTTTCCACACCGGGCTGTCAGGCTCCAGCACATGCGACAGCGACACGAAGCGCGCCCGCGCGAAGGCCTGGTCCCAGACGCCCCAAAGACCGGCTGCACGCTTTGCCTTCGCGGACACCGCGGCTGGCAGGGTGGCGCTGCCCGCAACAGCAAGGCTGGTGAGTTTGAGCAAGTGACGACGGTCCATGGCGAACTCCTGACAACGACAAAGTGATTGTTCTCAACCGCCGCCGGGCTCCCATCCGACCGGCTGAACTGCCCTCTTGGCATCGTTGACGTCCATGCGGTTCAGGCGGCCTGCCCACGTACCACGCCACCGTTCCGTCAAGGGCCGGCGTCACCATCGCCTCAAGACTCGGCTACATGGCAGGCCACGCAGAGCTTGTTGCCGTCCGGATCCCGGAAATAGGCACCGTAGTAATGTTCGTGGTACTCAGGTCGCAGGCCGGGTGCTCCTTCCGAGACACCCCCATTCGCCATCGCGACGGCGTAGGCGTCGCGAACAGCCGCACGGTCCGCCGCCAGAAACGCCACCATCTGCCCGTTGCCCGGGTGATGCGGCTGCTGGTCATAGGGCCTGCCGATCAGGAACAGCGGGCGCGGGTCCGGTTGCGATTGCCAGCCCGCCCACGGCCGGCTGGCATCAAGAAAGCGGGCCTCGATGCCCAGCGCGCCCAGGACCGGCTGGTAGAACGCAAGGGCGCACTGAAAGTCGCTGACGCCGACGAAGATGTGGGAAAACATGCCAATCGCTCAAAGGGTTCTTTCGGCCGAATGTTGCCGCCAAATGGCCAGCGCGGCAATGGGCCCAGTCGCCGGAGACTGCGGGGCCTGCGCACTCACGCGGTTGCCAGGCATTTCCTGACGGTATCGAGGGTGCGGGTCGTGATGTCCTTGCCGAAGGCCTTTTCCAGCATGACCATGAAAACCGGTCCCTTTGGGTGCGGTACATACGCCGTCAGCACGTCGTTGCCAAGCCGCTTGAGGATCTGCACGCCATCGCGCTCGATCGGCAGGTCGGGTCCCGCTTCTTTGGCGTCGCGCAAGAAGGTGACCACCCGCTTGGCCTCTTGGGGCACAGAAAACACTGCGAAGGGATCGGCGTCGAGCAGGGTTTGAAGGCTTTGGGCGGACCGCACCACCGTGCCAAAGGTGCGCCCCATCCCGATGGCCATTGCATGCTCTGCCAGATCCTGGATTTCAGCCGGCGAGGTCAACCCGGAACTGAACACCACGTTTCCGCTCGCCAGCACCGTCCGAACCTCCCCGAAGCCCGCGGACTCGAAACAGCGCTTGAGATCCGCCATGCCGGCATTCTGCGGCGTGACGCCTCTCAGAAACGCCACGTAGCGATGGCTGATCCCGGCGGGTCTGCGCGGCCTCGCTGGCACGCCGCTCACGACCAAATACTCCTGAAGTGATAGCTATACATGACCATTTGACGGTGGGTCTTCAAACAAAATGGCAAATTTCCATCCCGCGTGCTCAATACAGCGAATAGGCCTTTGCGCAGGGGCCGGCGTTTCGAGCCAGCAGGTCCCGGTCGACGTCATTGGTCAAACCGTCAAAGTTCAGGTCGTAGGTGCTCGACAAGCCCCAGGCCTGACTGATCATGCGCCAGTTGTCCAGGTCCTGCGCATTCACCACGCCGTCGATGTTGCCGTCGCCGACGCAGGCGGGCTGCGACGCCAGCATGCGGTCCAGCTTGGCGGTCAGGTCGTCGTAGATGGCCTTCAGCGGGGCGCTGAGCGTTTGCGTCAGCAGGTTCTTGTCGGCGTCGTCAAGGGTGGGCTTCGGCTGGTTCTGGTCCACCGCGTAGAACTCGCTGAACGGCACGACGCTGCAATTGTCGTTGGCGGGGTCGTACTGCTGGACCGTGTTGCGCACAACCTTGTGGGTGGCGTTGCGGATCGCGGTGGACGTGTCGGGCATGATCTCCACCATGTCCTTGCCCGCCTTGTACAGCGCCTGGTTCACCTGGCAGCAGGTCTGATAGCCGGTCGGCTTGTTCGGCACGCTGGGATCGGTGGCGCCGGAGCCCCACCAGACACCGCCGTTGTCCTCGCACACGCCCTTGTTGATGGGAATGTGCGAGCAGGTATTGCCGCCGATCACGCAGGGGCCGTTGCGCCCCCCGTTGCGCTGGATGTTGGATCCACCCTGAGAAAAATTGATGCTGCGCACGCTGGGCTGGTCGGCCCGCCGGAGGTAGGGGAGCAGAGTGGCTGAATCCAGCACACGGGGCACGCTCGCATGCACGTCGATGCCCGCGATTTCACCGAACAGCTGGTATACGTCGACCATGTTCACCATGTGATCGACAGTGCGATTGGGCTGGTTCACCAGCGGTCCGGACACGATCAGCGGCACCCAGACGCCGGTCTGGTAGGCCGTGCCTTTGGCCCGCTGGGCGTTGAACGGCAGCTTGACCATGTTGCCCAGGGTGCCGTTGTCGCCGACGATCACGATCATCGTGTTGCTCGCCGCCGGCGTGTAGGCCAGGGTGCCGTCAGGGCTTCGTCGGGCCAGGCCGGTCTCGACCAGCAGGCGTCCGACCTCGGTGTCCATGGCCTCGATCATGCGGTTCTGCAGGTCGCGCTGCTCGGCCAGTCCCGTGCAGCCCAGTGAGTCGCCAGTGCCGCTTGAGCGCGGCGTGAGTGCGCTCGGCGGCTGCTGGATCGGCGTGTGCGCGCCCGTCAGGCTGACCGTGGCCATCCACGGGCGTGATGGATTGCGCTGCCGGATCCAGTTGATCGCGGCGTCGACCTCGATGCTGGTGCGGTAGCCCCGCGCGCGCCGGTCGGTCAGCGGAACGACCTCCACCCCGGCCGCACTGTTGATGACGAGCGGGGAAACGTAATATGCATTCGCCTTGCCGAAATCCAGCGACGCCGGTGGCGTGGCCTGGCATGCAGCCCGTGGCACAAAGATGCCGCCTCGGGTCACGCACTGCTTGCCGACGGCGTCCTGCCCGGGCGACGCAGCGACCAGGGGCTGACAGGTCTTGTCGGGCAGATAGCAGGCCCCGCTGTCCGCGCCGCCGCGACTGGCCGGCGGAACGAAGCCGCAGGGGTAGGTGCCCTGCGGCGCGACGCCGCCGGCCGTGGTGTCGATCGATGCCGGCAAGCCGCCGACCCAGCCGTAGAAGTAGTCCCATCCCAGCACACCGGGCGTTCCGTTGCCGGCGGCATTGTTCTCCGGCCCCGCCAGATGAAACTTGCCGAACAGGCCGCTTTCATAGCCTGCGGTGCGAAGCAGCTTCGGCGTGGTCATGTCGTCGGGCGTGATCTGGGAGTTGGCCAGGTCGTTCTCGCCGATCGCCTGGTAAATGTTGGTGCGCAGCGGATAGCGTCCGACGAACATCGCGGCGCGGCCCGGAGAACATTCGGGCATGGACCAGGTGTTGCCGAAGCGCAGGCCCGCCTGGGCTACGGCGTCGATGTTCGGCATGTTCGGCGGCGTGGCACCGCCATAGCCGAAGGACGGCATCTGGTCGATCCCGACGTCGTCCATGATCACGAACAGAATGTTGGGCCGCTCCGGCGCCGTCCCGGTGGACGAGCCGCTGCAGCTGGCCAGTTGCAGCGTCGCGAAGACGAGCAAGAAAAGGATTCGGAATCCGCGAACAAGCATGTGTCCCCCCGCGCGCAAACTGTTCAAACGATCGCTTTCAGGGCGCAATGTAACAAAGCCGCCAACCACGGATGCGCGCCACCGCGAACTGGCGCGCCGGAGTGGCCAAGCGCCAAGGTGAAGCGCCGCACGCGGCGGTCACTTCACCCAAGGACGCACAGGGAGGCAACAAGCCCTAGGCTCCAGGGCTGCGAAACTCCAGCAAGGTGCCGGCGATCAGCTTCAGCCCGATGGCCCCCACCAGCAGGCCGGCGCCCCGGTTGAGCGCGCGGAAGTGCCGCAGATAGGCGCGCTGCACGGCCGGCCTCGACAGCGCCCATGCCAGGCCCGTGTGCCAGACCACCGAGTTCAGGAACACCATGGCGACCGCCAGCCCGACCAGCGTGTTCGAGGGATGGGCCGGAAAGGCCGTCGCAAAGACACTGCCATAGAACAGCGCGATCTTCGGGTTCAGCGCACTGGTGATGAAACCCACCCGCAGTGCGCCAGCGTGGGTCGGTACCGCCGCCGCCGAGGCCGCGTCAGGAGCCTTGCCTGAGCGCCAGAGCCTGAAAGCCAGTTGCAGCAGGTAGAGCCCTCCCGCCACCTGAGCCAGCTGCCGAATGGCCGGGTGGGCGGTGAACACGATGCCGACGCCCGCCACCGCCAGGATGGCCCACATCAGCGTGCCCGCTGTCATGCCAGCCACCGCGGCCAGAGCCGTCGAACGCTTGCCGGCGGCGGCCAGTTGGCCGATGAGCAGGAAGTTGAAGCCCGGCAGGATCAGCACGGCCCAATGCAGCACCGCGATGGTGATCAGGGTTTCGAGCATCTTTGTTCGACTCCGGTTCGTGAAAAGCTGGACAGGCGCAGCCTGGGCATGAAGGCAAACACCAGCAACAGCGCAAGGTACACAGAGCCGGAGACCTTGTCCCGGCTGGCGACGTATTCGCCCAGCGAGCGGTCCTGCAGTACCAGGGCCAGCCCCAGTTCAGCGCCCACCGTCAGCACAAAGGCCAACAGACCCGCGGTGACGGATTTCGTCGGCGTGCGGATGTCCGCAAAGCGCCGAAGGACAAACCCCGCCGCGAAGAAGATCACCGTGGCCATGATCGGCATCTCGGCCAGCTCGGCCCAACGCTCGCCCATGCGCGGCACGAGGAACGGCACCCGGATCACGCCCAGCATGAATCCCGTGCCCATCACGATGGCGAAATAAGTGAAACCGGCGCGCAGGGTCTGGGTCATTGACTGGGATGTCCTGAATGGGGAAACGAAGCGATCGGTGTGCGCGAATCATGCCAAGGGCGCGTACCACGCATTCAAGGCCAGCCCTTTCTCACGGCCTGCGCCGCCAGGCGATTGAGCCAGGACAGGGCAATGACCGGAAGCACCGCAGCCCATTTGACGTCGCCGCGGAACTGCACCGACACCATCGCTGCCAACCCCACCGCCAGCAGCATGGCCAGCGACGCCAGAACCACCTTGCGCCGGGGTCCGGCCGCTGCCACAAAGCCGGTGGGTGTGAACGCCGTGGCAACGATGCCCACCCCCAGCATGCTCAGGAAGAGGCTGGTTTCACCCAGATGCTGGTAGCCCTTGAGCCACCACCATTGTTCGGTGAAAGCCGCCAGTCCGCCCGCGAGCAGCCAGGCATTGGCTCCGACGATCAGACGATTGGCCGGCGCAGCGCGCACCAGCAACACCGCCAACTCCACCCCCGCCAGCACCGCACCGAGCTTGAACGCGACGATCAGGCGCTCGTCGGTGGGCGCGCCCGCCGAGAAAGCCACCGCCGCAAAGACCGCCAGGGCCAGAAAGCCCAGCAGGTATTCAAGCAGGGCGACCGCAAGGCGCGTCAGGGTGCGCTTCATTGCCTGGCAAGAGTCGGCTCAGGCGGAGCCATGGGTCTTGGGCATGAAGATCGCGAACGAGCCATTGGCCTTGCCCACCACTGTGCCGTCCACAGTCAGCACCGAGTCGATATTGGCCACCGTCCGGCCCCGGTGCACCACCTGGCTGCGGCACTCGACAAGGCCTTCGAGCACCGGCTTGAAGTAATTGATCTTCACCTCGATGGTCGAACACCGCTCCTGTGGCTCCAGGATCGAGAACAACGCGGCGCCCATGCCGGTGTCGGCCAGCGTGAACAAGGCCGCGCCGTGCACGGCGCCCTGGGAGTTGAAGTGCATCGACTGCACCTGCAGCGTCAGCAGGCTACGGCCCTCGGCGCATTCGGTGATCCGGGCGCCGACATGGTCTACAAAGGGAAGCGGCATGGCGATGTGGTACGGCCTGGTTTGATGATGAAGCCGGCCACGTCAGGGAAAGCGTGACTCACGCAAGACCGAGCAGACCTGGATGCTGTACTCGGAGTAGAAGCTCGCCCGGCCGGCCTTCTTCGCGGCCACGTGCTGCGCATTCATTGCCCAGTTGCGCTGCGAGGCTTCGTCCTCGAACTCCACGATGGTGACGCGCTCGCCGTCCTCCGCCACGAATACCTTGTGGGACATGTAGCCGGGCATGGTCCTGGCCAATGCCGAGATTTCGGGAGCGAGTGCCATGTAGCCGGCTCGGCCTTCATCTTTGATCCTGGAGCGAAAAACGGTGACGATCATCTGATCCTCCGGTTGGAAGTGACAGGGGCTGGACATTGCGGGCGGCAGCAGCCGTTCTGTGGCCTGGGCCCGCGGACACGCACGTGGTTCATTTCAGCGCGTATTCCCGATGCAGCGCGACGGCGACGCGGCCGATGAGTTCGATCGGCAAGGGCTGATGGTGCGCAAACGAGAGGTTGCCCTTCTCGCCTCGAAAAGGCTCCAGCTCCCTGATGAGCGCCGCATCCCGGGAAACCGGGGGATAAATGCCGATGTGCTTCTTGAAGGCGGCGAAGTAAAAGAAGATTCTCTTGTCCCGAAAGGCTGGCATGTTGTATCCGATGCACCGGCTCGCCCCAGGGATCAGCGACTCGACTTTCGCCTGAATCTGGGCAAGCCTGGGCTGCACATCCATCGGCACCGTGGCGAAATACTCGTCATGAGACAGGTAGGTCATCGTACTGCGGCCCATCGCTGGCGAGGCGGCTATTTCCTGGCCAGAAAGGCGGCAACCAAGGCGTTGGCATGCCCATGTCCGAGCTTGTGACCGGACTTGAGCAGTGCCACGTACTCCATGTGCTTCATGGGGCCCGCCACCTGAAGAACGGACATCCAGTGCGAGATCGGCTCGCCGTAGGTTTTCTCGATGGATGGGAAGTACGACGCAGGTCCCTTGACTTTTTCTTCGCCCGGCATGTTCGCCTCCTGTAAGCGCTCAAATCACCCCTCGATCCTACGTCAGCTTGATCCCGCTGTGCTCGCCTTGGCCGTCGGTTTGTCGGGTCAGGCCATCGAGTGAAGACCGACCTTGTTGCCTTGGGTGTCGATGAAGGGCGCGAAAAGCCGAAGCCAATGCCAATGCCGATCTTTGGCACGCCGATGGAACCGCCCGGGACATCATCGCGTCGCTCATCTCAAAACGGATCGTGAACCGGGGCATGGGATTGATTCACCTCGGTCGATCGGCCACAGGCAGCCAACCCCGTGCCGGTGACGGATTCGACCGCCATCTCACCCCGCGGCGATGAGCAGCCACAAGACGTGAAGGACGAGCGCCAGCAGCGAAATTGCCGCGACGACGAAACAGACGGTTCGCAGCGGCTGCCGGCTGCCGAGATAGGCCCAGGAGTGCAGCCACCGCGCCACCGTGAAGACCGTGAAGTACCAGGCTGCAGCACCCGGCGGCCCGCCCGCCAGCACATAGACCAGGCCCAGGGCAAGGAATGGAACGATGGTGGCCTGCGCGTTGGCGTGCGCCCGCAGCACGCGCGCGATCTCGGGTGGGTCGACATCAGCCAGGCGTGAACTGAAACGGGAAGCGTCTTCGGGATTGGGCGTTGACTCGGCCTTGCTCCTCACCGCGCCGCTGTAGGCCCACAGAAAGATGAGGTTGCAGCACAGGGCGACACAGGTGATCGCGTAGGCCACGAAGGCAGGATGGTTCGACAGGTTCATTCCGATTCCCTCCATGAGAGCCAACGGGACTGACACAACGGCCTTTGCCGGTCCGCCACAGGCACTGTAGCCGCAAAGGCGACCCAGCCAAATCTCTTTTGATGCGCCTTTCCGGATCCCGTGCCGCGATGCGATGCAGCGGCACGCGCCTCTGTACTTTCAAAAACCGTAGCAAACAGTGACCATCCGACGATGGGAATGGGCTATTTTGCTTGTATTTTTGTCCGAGATCGCCTCCAGCAGCCTCACCCGGCGCTGGGGCCGAGCAGGCGCAGGGTCTCCGCGTCTGGCTTGCCGTCGTAGAACACCTGAAGCGCGTTGGCAAAGCACGGCTCGCCCGGCGCGACCGCATCGAACAAGGTCAGGCACGAGCGGAACTTCATCGCATCCACCTCGCCCAGGATCTCGACCGCGCTGCGATCGGCGTGGCCGAGGATGGCGTGGACGCAGGCCACGAGGCGCGGCCCCAGAACGGGATGGGCCAGGTAGGCCGCCGCTTCGCCGCGGCCCTCAATCCCGTATTCGCGCGCCATCGGGCTGCGGCCCAGGTCCCGCAGCTGCGGCAGGATGTACCAGATCCAGTGCGTGCGCTTGCGTCCGGCCTTCAGCTCGGCCAGCGCCTGTGCGTAGTCCCGCTCCTGGGCACGGACGAAACGGTCCAGACTGGAAGGTGACGGCCCTTCAGGGGAATGCAGCGCCGTGTTGCCGGTGTGAGCTGCCATTGCACGACAACCGGCGCTCAGCCGGCGACCGATGCAGTGGCCACCGTCCAGGCCAGGACGAGTTGCGCCACAAAGTACGTCGGCCAGCCCCACAGCCGGTTGACATACCCTTGTTTCACGAAGCGGTCGCGCGCCACCGAAAGATCCGAGGCGGTGAACAGCAGGGCGCCGACCAGCACGGCCCAGCGTTGCGACGCGAAGGCGTGCCCTGCCGCGGTCACGCACATGGCCAGGATGACCACGACATATGCGAGCACCGGGCCCTTGAACTCTTCTGGCGCATGCGGCATCAGCCAGCGCAGCACCCCGGCGCCAAACACCCCGGCCATGACAACAGCCGCACCCATGGCCGGGACCGACACCGCGCCCGAGACGAACGCCGTTGCAAACAGCACGTGCGACAGCAGAAACGCCGCCAGCCCGCCCATGAACGCCTTGGGCGCGGGGGAAAGCAGCAAGGCATCGCCCAGCCATCCGAGCACCAGCGCACCCAGAATCAACTGCCCATAGGTTGACCGGTGCGCGCCAAGCACGACCGCAACCCCCACGAAGCAGGTGCTGGCCGACAACTTGGCGATCACACGCCCCAGCGGCCACTCCCGGTGATCCACCACCAGGAGAATGAGCACGAATACGAGGCAGGCGACGGTCAGGGCAAGGGGAGAAAGCATGGCTGCGGAACGGGTGGCTGCAAAACGTGTGACCTGCGGTTGCCATCCGGTGGTCCGCTTGAAGAAGGCTCAGGCATCGCTGCGCTCAACCGGGGATGTCCGGCTCGACGAGTGTGGCGAGCTGCGCCAATGACTCCTGCCAGCCGAGGTAACACATCTCCAGCGGAATCATTTCAGGAATGCCGCTCTGGGTGATGTTCACCTCGGTGCCACACACGACCGGCTTGAGGGACACCTCGACCTCCATCTGGCCGGGCAGGTTCGGGTCGTCGAACTTGTCCGTGTACCGGATGCGTTCGTTCGGGACCAGCTCCAGATACTGCCCGCCGAAGGCGTGACCATGGCCTGTCGAGAAGTTGTGAAACGACATCCGGAACGTGCCGCCGACGCGCGGGTCCATGTGGTGCACTGCGCACGTGAACCCGTAGGGCGGCAGCCACTTGGCCATGGCACCGGCGTCGAGAAAGGCGCGGTAGACCTTTTCAGGCGTCGCGCGTAGCACCCGGTGCAGGCGCACGGTGGGGTCGGACATATCGGCTTCTCCTCAGTGGAAGGCTTGTACGGGTTGATGGTAGGTGCCGCGCCCGGCCGACGCAAGCTGCAACACAGCATCTCCGGGGCAAACCGTCAGTGCCCACTGGCACGACCACGCACGAGCGCGAGCACAACGGCCAAACCGAATCCGAACAGCAGCACCCACTTCGCGGACGCCGCCAGCGCAGCCGCCAGATACGGCCAGGCGATGCCAAAGCGCAGCACCTCGGTGAGCCACAGGTGAAAGGTGTTCTCCACCGCGTCGAAGGCGGCAGCGAGCGGCAGCGTCCACGCCGCCCAACGCCGCCGACGGCCCTCGAACGCCTGGAACACCTGGGTGCGCGTGCTCAGCAGGTACCCGAACAGCCCGTAGCTCACCAGCAGCGCATAGTCGGCCACCAGATGCATGCGAAACCGGTGCAACGGCTCGCCGGTCCACTGATGCACCACCTCGCCAAAGGCGCGCGGCGTGAAGGCGAACTGCAGCGCCAGGATGTTCGGCTGCAGCGGCGCCAGATAGACGCCCAAAGCGCAGAGCAGCGCCAGCGCCGCACCCCCTGAAATCCAGACCCCGCGCATCGAATCCTTTCCCGCCCCAGTGCGCTTCAGCCCATCGACACCGTCTGGATCGTGGTTGCCAGCACCGCCTCGTACAACGCCTTCGCGCGGGCGAAGTCGGTCACCGGGATTTCGAACCAGTTGATGGTGTAGGGATTGGCTTCCATGGGGGTCTCATTGGGTTGAATGGTGAAAAAGTCGGTCGCCTCGAATCGTCCCACATCAGCGCGGCGGCCCCAGGTCGGTCAGGGCCTCGCCGGTCACCATGCGCGAAATCCCCGCCCAGTAGGCGGCCGCTTCGCACATGCGGCAGGGCCGCGAGGTGGAGACCAGCATGCAGCCCGAGAGGTCGCGCGTGCGCAGGCGCCGTGCGGCATCGCGGATGGCTTCCATCTCGGCATGCGCGGTGGGATCGCCCGCGGTCACCACGCGGCTGGGTGCCTCGCCCACGATCTCGCCGCCGCGCAGCACCACCGCGCCGTAGCCTTGGTCACCGGCGCGCAGCGCCTGATCGCGCAGCACCTCCGCCCGGCGCATCGCGGACGCCAGCGACAGGCCTTCTCCGGATGCGGCCCAGGCGCCGGGCGCGGCCAGCAGCGCCAAAGGCGCGCACAGGCAGACGCGGCGAAGCGGCTGGGGCGGCGCCGTCATGGCCGCCGCGATGCCGGGTGCACGCCAGGGGGGCCCTCGAGTCCACGCAGCAGTTCGCCGGGGGGCTGACGGAAAAACAGGCGAATCATGCGATCTTCACCCAACACCCGGCCCAGTTCCCGGATCACACAGTAGTTGAAGATCATGACCAGCAGGATGATCTGGATGGCCCAGAAATGCGGCCATACGATCGTGGCGAGCAGCTTCTCATTGCCGGCGACGAAGCCGCCGGCCTCCTTGCCGAAGTCGTACAGCCGCTCCAGATAATGGATGAAGCTGGCCACCGCGAAGTAGATGACGGTTTTCCAGGCAATGTTGTAGATCAGCGGCTTCTGCGGAAAGCGATTGATCGCCGGCCACAAGTCGGCCAGCAGCACGCCTTTGCCAATGATCAACGCGGCCAGCGCGATCTGCGCGGACGACGTGACCGGCAAGCCCGTGCCCTTGGTCGTCAGGAGCCGGACCAGACCGATGATGTGCAGGGCAACAAAGAAGAAGATGGTCGGCGGCAACAGGGCCAGAAACTCTTCCTTCAGCTTTTCAACGGTCTTGTTCAAGATGGGGGCTCCTGGGTGGTGGCTGCAGCGGGGGTGATTCTCGGGACACCGCCGTTCATTTACTACTCAAATGATAGCTTAAAATGACCATTTCACGCTGGGTACGGGCCATTTCTGCCATATTTCTGGCCGTATAGGCGCCCCGCGGGCTCTCACGCCGGCACCATGGGGCCGGGCCGCGCGCTTCAGCCGCGCACCGCCGCCTCGATCGCGGCGACGTCGATCTTGCCCATCGTCATCATGGCCTCGAACGCGCGCCTGGCGGCCGCGGGATCGGTGCCGGTGACCGCATCCGTCAGCGCCACCGGCGTGATCTGCCAGGACACGCCCCACTTGTCCTGGCACCAGCCGCAGGCGTTCTCCCGCCCGCCGTTGCCGATGATGGCGTTCCAGTAGCGGTCGGTCTCCGTCTGGTCCGTGGTGGCCACCTGAAACGAGAAGGCGATGTTGTGCTGGACCGCCGGCCCGCCGTTGAGCCCCATGCAGGGAATGCCCATGACCGTGAACATCACCGTCAGCACATCCCCGGCCTTGCCGGAGGGATAGTCCGCCGGCGCGCGGTGCACCGCGTCGACGCGGGAGTCCGGAAACGTCGCGGCATAAAACCGGGCCGCCTCCTCGGCGTCGCCGTCGTACAAGATGCAGATGGTGTTTTTCGCAATCGTTGTCATGCCACTTCTCCAGAAAGATCGCCAATGGCCCCGCTGTTCCTAAGAATCAATGCCTTCCACCGCCACCAGCCGGGCCGCGCTGCATTCGTCGCGCACCGCCTTCAACCCCTGGTAGACCGGGCCGTTGTAAAACGACTCCCAAGCGGCAAGCGATGGGAATTCCAGCACCACGATCCGGCGGGGCTGCCAATCGCCTTCGTAGACGCGATGCGCGCCCCCACGCGCAAGGTATCGGGCCCCCGCAGCGTCGAGCGCCGGCTTCACGCCTTTCATGAATTCCTGATACCGCGTCATGTCGCGGATTTCCACATCGAAGATCACATAGGTGCTCATCCGTTTCTCCTCGTCATTGTTCGAATGCTACTGTGAAGCCGCTGCCGCCGTCCCCGCAGCGACCAGAGGGTTCCGTCAAAGGAACGTGCTGCGGATAAACGCCGCCACTTCCGCAGGCTTTTGCATGTGCACGTTGTGGCCGCATTCGCATTTCAGGACATGCCGGTTCGGCCTGGCGGCGACGACGCGCTGAAGATCTGCCTCGCGGTTTCCATACAAGCCGCCGGACGCCAGAACAAACCCGGCCGGCACCGCGATCGCGTCGTACAGGTCCATGGACGGGTAAATCGCCGCCGCCGGATCGGGGACGGACACGACTGCGATTTCGTCCATCACCGGTCGGCGAACAAAGCCGCCGGGGCACGCCATGAACGAACGGCGGGTGAACGCCGCCACCAGGGCCGGGTCGATACCCGCGTTCAGCCAGTCGTCCGGTGCCTGGCGGCACACATCGTCGATGTAGCGCTGGACCTCTTCGGCGCTGGCCACCCAGCCATACCGGAAAAGGCCCCAGAGCTGTTCGCGCGGCAGGTACCACCCTTTCAGCTCCTCTGGGGTCTTTCGTCCGTCAAGCGTGAAGCCGTCCAGCACGACGATGCCACTGCACTGCCCGCCTGCGGCCGCGTGCGCGCACACCGCATATCCCCCGGTCGAATGGCCCACGAGCAAAGGCTGGCGCAAGCCCAGCGCTGCAATCAGCACTTCGATATCGCGCCAATACTGCTCAGGCCCGGTGGACTGTGCCGGTGTCTGGCCATGGCCGCGCATGTCAAACCCAACCATCCGGAAGCAACCACGCAACGCCTGCGCCAGCGGACTCCAGACCTCCAGGTTGTGACCGGTGCCGTGCACAAAGAGCAGATCGGGCCCGCGCCCGCCGAAGTCACGAATCGCGAAGGGCCCGGCGTTGGTGTTGATGAGTTCCGAGTGGACGGCCATGTCCTGTTCCCCTGGCGTCCATTGTGTGCCAACAAGACCCTGGCCAGATGCCTCACAAGCCCAGTTCTTCATCCGTGGCGCTGTGCCCGTACTTGTCCTTCGGTGGCCACGGGCGGCCCCGCCAATCCGGCTCGAAGACGAAGGACGAGCGCTGACGACCCGGCAGCAAGGATCCGTTTCCGGCACCCTTGGCATAGTCGTAGTAGAGCTTGACGATTTCTTCCTTGCTGACCTGCTGCGCGGCGGGGTGCGCGAGGCAGGCGTCGCGCCAGTGGCGCACGCGCTCGTACGTCGACTCGTGGGGCAGATCGAAATCCTCGTAGTACTCGAGAAACCAGAAGCGCATGAAGAACGGCGTGAACACCGTCTCGGCCCAGCCGAAATCGTCGAACAGGTACGTGCCATCCGGCGCGTGTTCCATCAAGAAGTCGTTCAGGCGCGCGTATTGCTTCAACATGCCCTCGCGCAGGGCCTCGCGCCGCTCGGAGTTCTGGTTCATGACGAACACATAGCCCTGGGTGCAGAACTCGCCCTCCAGCCGCGTCATCATGTTTTCCACGGCACGCCGGTAAGGGTCCGCCTGGGCAACGGCGGGCTGCGGGAAGACATCCTCCAGGTACTGCAGGATGACCAGGCTCTCCTTGAGGATGCGCCCGTCGGGCGTCTCCAGGATCGGCAGCGCCGTCGTGCCCCGGGTTTTCTTCAGGAGCCATTCGGCCCGGGGCTGGGTGATGTCGACGACGCGGAAGTCGACCTCGTCCCGCCGCCCCTTGAGCGCGAGCAGGATCTCCAGCCGCTGGGAGAACGGGCAGACGGGAATGTGGTGAACGATGAGTTTGGCGGTTGCGGTCATATTCAATGATTGCTGTGCGCGTTGTGTTTGCCATGCGCAAGGACGTTCGAGTTGAGCGGACGCCAATGGCAGAGGATACGTGGGCCCTCACGGCGGTGAAGCCACGAAGCCTTGGGCGTAGGTTGCCACGTTATCCGGAATGGTGACCCAGGGCAACTTGGACTGCACCCAGATATGCCGGTCGATGGTGAACCAGGTCGGGTCGTCGAAGGTGCCAGCGGCAATCGTTCGCATGCCGGGTCGGAGTTCTGCCGTGTGTGACACCGTCGTGCCGCACGTCGGGCAGAAGCTCATCCGCAACCATCGACCACTCTCGTCCGATCGGTGTTCGATCTCGGATGGCTCACCTTGCAACATTTCGACGGTATCTTCCTTGAAGGAGGCGAGGACCGCAAACGCGCTGGCCAGCCTCTTCTGGCAGAACCGGCAATGGCACACCGTGCCGACGACCGGGTTGCCGTGGACCCGGTAGCGCACGGCGCCGCAGACACAACCGCCGAGGTGGGTATCGATCATGGAGCCTCCTGCATTGATGAAGACAAGGGGTAACAGGTGCTGCCCTCAAGACTGCGGGTCGAGCCCGAAGACTCGCAGCTCCTGCATCGCCGCGCTGGGAAAAGAGATCAGGTACTTGGCCATCGCTATCCCGCTCCGGTGCCAAACCGTTCTGCCGAACGTGCCCGCGCCTTGGCGGCCTCGACTTCGCGGTTCTTGGGCTCGGCGTGGGTGACCAGGCCATGGATCAGGCGGCGCGCCGATGCGGCCACTTCTTCCACGGCGGCTTCGAAAGCCGCCTCGTTGGCCTTCGAGGGCACGGCGAACCCACTGAGCTTGCGCACGAACTGGAGCGACGCATCCCTGATCTCCAGCTCGGTGGCCGGGGGCTCAAAGTTGAACAAGGTCTTGATGTTGCGACACATGATGTGAGGGTGGTGATGAGCGATGCCTGGCGGGGAATCTACGCGCCGAGGCCGTCCGCTGCAACCGGGGTGTCAGGCGTCATTGCGCCCCTGGCGCTGGAGGACCACATGGGTGGCTTTCTCCGACGCAACGAACTGAACGCACTCGTAGCCCAGAGCGCGCATGTCGACCCCCTCGAACAGCCGCTCGCCGGCACCCAGCAGGACGGGTGAAATGGCGATGTGCATCTCATCCACCAGGCCCTGGCGAAGGTACTGCTGGATGACGCTGACGCCGCCGCCGAGCCGAACGTCCTTGCCCTGGGCCGCCTCGCGGGCCCGCGCCAGCGCGGCGTCGATGCCGTCGGTGACGAAATGGAAGGTCGTGCCGCCCTCCATGACCAGCGGCGCTCGCGCATGGTGGGTCAGCACGAACACCGGCACGTGATAGACCGGGTTCTCGCCCCACCAGCCCCGCCAGCTCTCATCAGGCCAGGGCCCGCGAACCGGCCCGAACATGTTCCGGCCCAGAATCCAGGCCCCGATGTTCTGAAAGCCCCGCGCGGCAAAGTCTTCGTCGATGCCGTCCTGCCCGCCATCGGTGCCGAACACGTTCCTCTGAAACGTCCGCGTGGACATGGCCCAGCCATGCAACGCCGTGCCGCCCACGCCGAGTGGGTTGTTGAGATCCTGATGCGGGCCGGCGCCAAAACCGTCCAACGAGATGGTGAATCCCTCAACCCGGATGCGTGTCATTTCATGACCCCCTTTCGATTGGCGCCTAAGCGTCTTCAATCTCTTTGAGTGACTTTCCGCTCTTGTCTTTCCAGGCGGTTAGGCCGTTTGCGCTCCCGCCATGGATGACTGCGGCGGCTGCGCTGGGGCTTGTGAACTCGACGTCCTTGGAAAAAACATAAACGCCATCTCGCTCAATGAGCGTCTTCTCCTGAATAAGCCGCTGCCGCAAAGCAATCGTATTCGGGTACTGACTCTCTGCTGATGGTCGCACCGCGAGCACCGCTGTTGACTTGGCAAAGACGACGAAGCCACTCTCGGTTCGGCGGCCATTGGCCACAGCATTCTTGATCTTGCAAAACAGGTGAGGTTGGTGCTGGGCTGGCTTGTTGGAGCCTGCGATCGGCGATAGCAAGTCAGAGCCAAGCACCGGCAAGACCTGGCGGATTCGAGACAGGTAGACCTCCATGTCTTCACGGTCCGACTCTGGCAACTTGGGGTTGCTCGTGTTGCTGTTTTCAAGCGTGTAGCGCCCAACCAGCTTTGACTCCTGCAGCAGTCGGTTTTCAAGATACCGAATGTGGGCCTTGGTCAGGTTTTCGTCTTTGCTCACGAAAACGACGACGGAAGTCCAGAAGTCTTTGGCCTTGTGCTGCTTCAGTCGATCACGGATCACCTCGGCCTCGCCGATGTAGGCGAGGTTGTCTCCCGTGTCGGGGTTGACGCCGAGCAGGAAGTACACGCCCGAACTCTCCGTCTCCTCGCGGGCGAGGAGATCATCAAGCTCGGTTCGTGGTGCTGCGAGCGCTTTGCCAGTCCAGTTGGACACCTCACCGACACGAAGGCGGCGAGCATCTCCGTGCGGCAGGTAGAGCTTGATCGTTGCAGATGTCATGTGTGGCTTTGGACGGCAAGGGAACTAGACCAGTTGCACTATAGCCGTGCAACCGGAAGTTGCTGTGCTTGCGACGCTCGCTTTTTCCCGTGGCAGAGCCAGCGCAGATGGAAGCACGGGAGTGTGTGACGGGGGGCGAAGCCAGCGCACAGAAATTCAATAACCATAGCAATTATTGAGACTTACATAATTCATGACATCACCAGAGCGTAGCCTGCATCCAGCAAGCGGCAATGATGGACGGACGC